>NZ_JBFUJO010000040.1:0-29326 GCF_056401355.1 Polaromonas sp. P4_F4
CGGTAAAGCTGGTGCGGTGCTTGGACACGCCTGGGGCGAAGTCCTTTACCGAGATAAGCCCCGACTTCGCGAATCACCATAGGGGCCAGCAAGGCGAGGGTTCTGAAAGCCGCTTTGCAACGAAAAGGCCGGATATAAGCAAGCAGTCAATCCGCCCGGCCAGAACTTCCAATCAGCACTTGCCTCACGGAAGGCGTCCATATAAGCACCGCAGGCTGCCCGCAGCGAAGCGAAGGGACGCAGACAGCAGGGTCGCCTTTTCTTTTGCTTACTTTTATTTTGGCGAAGCAAAAGAAAAGTGAGTAGCCGCCGGGCTACCCCCGGCCAGCCGCCCTCAGCAGCGAACCCGGAGCAAACCAAAAGCCCGCAACAAACTCACTCCTTTACCCGATTCACCAAAAACACCCCAAAAATAGCCAACCCCCCACCGGCCAGCAAGCTGGCACTCAAAGGCTCCCCCAAAATCAGCCACCCCAGCAGCACACCAAACACCGGCACCAGGTTATTGAACACCACGGTGCGCGCCGCGCCCAGTTGGCGTATGCCTTCGTAGTACCAGACAAAAGCCACCGCCGTGCCCAGCACGCCGAGGAAGACCAGGCCTGCCCACACCTCCGGGGTGAACGACCCGGCATGCACGCTGGAGATGTCGCGCAAGGCCAGCAGCCCCAACAACAGCGTGCCCCAGATGGCCGCCCACAGCGTGGCCAGCAGGGGCGACAAGCTCTGCAGCAGTTTGCGGCCCAGCAAGGTGTAGACGGCCCAGGCGCACACCGCGCCAAACATCGACAACTCGCCCTTGCCCAGCGATTGCATGATTTGCGAGAGGTCTCCGCGCGTGACGACCACCCACACCCCCAGCAGCGCCAGGCCCACACCCAGCCAGCGCATTGCCGAGAGCCGGTCGCCCAACAGTGCAGCGGCAAGCAGCAGCGTCACCACCGGGTTGAGCGCGATGAGGAGCGAGGTGCGGCCTGCCGGCAGCACCGACAGCGCAGTGAAAAACAGCAGGTTGTAGATGAAGATCCCGGTGGCGCCGAGCGCCAGGGTGCCCAGCAGCTGGCCGCGCGTGACCTGCGTCATGGCGCGCAGGCCCTGGGTGAAATGCAGCGCCACCAGCAAGGCCAGGGTGGCAAACACAAAACGCACGAAGCCCGCGGTGGCCGGGGGCAGATGGGCCGAGATGACGCGGCCGGCGATAAAAGTCCCGCCCCAAAGTATGGGCACGCAAGTCAAACGGAGGTAAATACCCAGCAGCTTGGTGCCGGCAGGCGCCGCGCCGTATGTGGCGGCAGGTTGCGCGACGGCGGCAGCAGTGGAAGCCACAGCGGGTGGGGTGGTGGCAGTCGTCATGGTGGTTCTTGTTGGTGGAAAGCGGTGAAGGGGGTGAATGGAGTAAATTGATACATGAGATTAATTGTTAAATTGCTCACTATCAAATGAGCATTCATTCATCATGAAATCATGACCCTGGCCCAACTCGAAGTACTGATCACCCTGGACGAATGCCGCAGCTTCTCGCGCGCGGCCATGCGTCTGGGCACGACGCAATCGGCCGTCAGCCACGCCCTGCGCGCACTGGAGACGCAGTTCGGCGTGAAGCTGGCGCTGCGCGACGCCTCCGGCGTGGCCATGACAGACGCCGGTGAGCGCCTGCTGCTGCGTGCCCGCGAGATGACGGCCCTGGCGGCCACCATGACTCAGGAGCTGGGCGATGCCCGGGAGCTGAAAACCGGCACACTGCGCATCGGCTCGTTTGGCCCGACTTCCACCGTGAACCTGTTGCCGCCCCTGCTCGCGGCGTTCAAAAAGCGCCACCCGGGTGCGCAGGTGCGCATAGAGGAAGAAAGCGACGAGGTGGTGGACGACTGGCTGCTGCAAAAGCGCGTGGAGCTGGGCTTTGTTGTGGTGCCTGACGAACGTTTTGAAGTGCTGCCGCTGGTGCAGGATGAGTTCGTCGCCATCCTGCCGGCAAGGCATCCGCTGGCCAAACACAAGGCCGTACCCATCAGCGCGCTCACCGGCCTGGACTTCGTGCTGACCGAGGCCGGCTGCGGCCCGGTCATCGTGCCCATCCTCCAGAAAAACATCGCACTGCCCAAGGTGCTGTATCACTTCACGCAGGTCATCTCCATCCTGCAGTTTGTGCAGCGCGGTCTGGCGGTATCGGTGGCGGCCCGCCTGGCGCTGCCTGACGCACCCAAAGGCGTGGTTTACCGACCCCTGCTGCCCGCGCAGCCGCGCACGGTCGGGCTTGCCTGTCTGGATGCGGCCAGGCTGTCGCCGCTGGCACGTGCATTTTGGGACTTGGCCGAAGCGCAGAGCAAGGCTTGAGATCGTGCCATTTCGCTATCTATTTGATAGCTGCTTGATGGCTTTTTGCGCCTGCTGTTGTTGGGCTAGAAGCACTTTGGGTTCGAACTTGGCCCGCTTGGTGCTGAAGAAGGCCTTGACGTTGCGCACATTGGCGTCGCTGGTAAAAAGCCGCTGTGCCAGCGCCAGGTAGCTGGGCATGTCGGCCACATGCACCATCAGCACAAAGTCTGGCCCCGGGGACACCCGGTAGCACTGCTGCACGGCCTCATCGGCCGCGACCCGCAACTCGAATGCGTCCAGATGCTCGGCGCCTTGCCGGTCGAGTGTGATCTCGACAATGGCGGTCAGGCCGTGCCCCAGCAGGGCCGCAAGCTTGTCGCCGCTGAGCAAGGCCACTTCCCGCTCGATCAGGCCCGCATCGCGCAAGCGCTTGACGCGGCGCAAACAAGTGGGTGGCGAGATATGAACGCGTTCGGCCAAAGCCTGGTTGCTCAGCGATGCATCGGTTTGCAGGCTTTCCAGCAGCTTCAGGTCTACTTCTTCAATGGATATTTGTTCCATTAAATTAATGTAAATGAAATTAAATTTAAATACATGACTGTTGCGAAATTAAATTCCATTTTCTGATAAAAATCAATCACATAAGAAAACAACAAGCACGTAGCATCGAGACATTGTTTTCAGGAGGAGACTTCCATGTGCGGCATCGTTGCGTCGGTTTCGACAAGAAATATTGTTCCCATCCTGGTGCAGGGCCTGCAGCGGCTGGAATACCGGGGTTATGACTCCTGCGGGATCGCCGTGTATGCCGATGGCCTGAAGCGCGCGCGCAGCACCTCGCGCGTGGCCGAGCTGCAAAGCCAGGTCGACCACGATCACCTCCAGGGCAACACAGGCATTGCCCACACCCGCTGGGCCACGCACGGTGCGCCCGCGGTGCACAACGCCCATCCCCATTTCAGCCACGGCAACGGCGCCAACCCCGCCGGCCGTCCCGGCAAGGTGGCGCTGGTGCACAACGGCATCATTGAAAACCATGACGAACTGCGCGCCTCGCTGCAGGCCAAGGGTTACGTGTTCGACAGCCAGACCGATACCGAAGTCATCGTGCACCTGCTGGACAGCCTGTATGACGGCGACCTCTTTGAAGCGCTGAAGGCGACCGTGGCCCGGCTGCATGGCGCCTATGCGATTGCCGCCTTCTGCAAGGACGAGCCGCACCGCGTGGTGGGCGCGCGCGCGGGCTCGCCGCTGATTCTTGGCGTCGGCAAGGGCAACTCCGAAAACTTCCTGGCCAGCGATGCGATGGCATTGGCCGGCGTGACCGACCAGATCGTGTACCTGGAAGAGGGCGACATGGTCGACATGCAGCTGGGCAAATACTGGGTGTTCGACCGCCAGGGCAAGGCCGTGCAGCGAGAGGTAAAAACCGTGCAGGCGCACAGTGGCGCCGCAGAGCTGGGGCCGTATCGCCACTACATGCAGAAGGAGATTTTCGAGCAGCCGCGCGCCATTGCCGGCACGCTCGAAGGCGTGCACGGCATTGTTCCGGAGCTCTTTGGCGATGGGGCTTACCGCGTGTTCAAGGAGATCGACTCGGTGCTGATTCTGGCGTGCGGCACCAGCTACTACAGCGGCTGCGCGGCCAAGTACTGGCTCGAATCCATCGCCGGCATCCCCACCCAGGTGGAAGTGGCCAGCGAGTACCGTTACCGCACCTCGGTGCCCAACCCCAGGTCGCTGGTGGTCACCATCACGCAAAGCGGCGAGACCGCCGACACGCTGGCGGCGCTGCGCCACGCGCAGAGCCTGGGCATGCAGCACACGCTGACCATCTGCAACGTGGCCACCTCGGCCATGGTGCGCGAATGCAAGCTCGCCTACATCACGCGCGCCGGTGTTGAAATTGGCGTGGCTTCCACCAAGGCCTTCACCACCCAGCTCGCCGGCCTGTTTCTGCTGACGCTGGCGCTGGCCCAGAGCAAGGGCCGGTTGAGTGAGGAAGCCGAAGCGGCACACCTCAAGGCCATGCGCCACCTGCCCGCCGCCTTGCAGGCCGTGCTGGCACTGGAGCCGCAGATCATCAGCTGGTCAGAAGATTTCGCCAAGATGGAAAACGCGCTGTTTCTCGGCCGTGGCCTGCACTACCCGATTGCGCTGGAAGGCGCGCTCAAGTTGAAAGAGATCAGCTACATCCACGCCGAGGCCTACCCGGCCGGCGAACTCAAGCACGGCCCGCTGGCCCTGGTGACCAGCGCCATGCCCGTGGTCACGGTCGCGCCCAACGATGCCCTGCTGGAAAAGCTCAAAAGCAACATGCAGGAAGTCCGCGCCCGCGGCGGCGTGCTCTACGTACTGGCCGATGCCGACAGCCACATCGAAAGCGGCGAGGGCCTGCACGTCATCCGCATGCCCGAGCACTACGGCGCGCTCAGCCCGTTGCTGCACGTGGTGCCGCTGCAGCTGCTGGCGTATCACACGGCGTGTGCGCGGGGGACGGATGTGGACAAGCCGAGGAATCTTGCAAAGAGCGTGACCGTCGAATGACGGTCACGGTGCGCGCAAGCGCTTATTCCGCGCAATTAAAGTCGTAAACAGGTTAATAAAGTCGTAAACACGGCTCTAGCATCCATGCGGGTTTCCGGGCTGTTGGATATTCGAGACGGATTTCTAAAGTCGTAAACACGTACATTCGAAGGAGCTCTTTTTCTAGCAATGGCTCCCCACGACCGAAAAGCGAAGTAGCGCTATTAGGTTGAGCGGGATTTTTCGTTGAATCGAGTTCATGCCTAGTGGCTGTACTCGGGTCCCCCAGCATGCAAAACGATCCTTCGCACAAATGGTTCCGCGATTTGACCGTTGAAGCAGTAGCTGAAACCAATCTGCTTCGGTAGCAGTTGGGGCTTCCGGTCGCCGTAGCGGAACTTGCATCTGAGCGGCCACGACTGCTGCACACATCAAATTCCACCGATGAAGCGACTCAAAAACGCCCGGGTCCGCGGATGCTGCGGATTCGCCAACACGGCCTCGGGCGGGCCTTCTTCCACCACGATATCGGTGAGTCTGCGATTGGCAGTGGAGCTGAGAAGCTCAGGAGGCTCGGCCGCCGACTCGTCACGAGGCGGTGACGAGTCGGCGGAACCGAGGCTAAGAGACCGAGACGCTTACTTTTTTCCCAGATAATCCAGCTCAGGCACGCCGCTATTGCCGTCGGCATAGGCAGCTTGGAAGCTGGGGCGTTGCTGCCAGCGCTTCCAGTACGCATCCAGATGCTCGAAACGCTCGTCCAGCGGTGTGGCGTTGACCGGGAACTTGGAGAACGCGATCGCGGTTGCCAGCGTCATGTCCGAGAAGGTGGGCTCGCTCCCGCCGAGCAGCCATTGGCGACCGTCGGACAGATGACGGTTGACCAGGGCGGCGTGCGCCAGCGCTTCCTTGCGGCAGTGCTCACCCCAGGCCTCGTTCTTGGTCAGTTCCAGCTTGAATCCAAGCCCGGTATGCAGCACATGGAACGCCGTGACGATCCGGTAGAGGATGTGTACCCAGATGCGGTTGTCCCACATGTTGTCGAGACCTTGCTCCAGCGCGTTCTCGCCCATGATCTTGCGCCCTGGGTAGGCCTGGTCGAGATAGCGCACGATTGCGGCCGTCTCGGAAATAAAGCTGCCATCGGCCAGCTCGAGAGTAGGAGTCTCGCCCCACGGATTCATGTTCAAGTGGCGCCATCCCCGCTGTTCGCCAACCGGCGCCATATCGTAGATGGTCTCATCGAACTGATTGGCGATGCCCTTTTCATGCATGAACAGGCGCAGGCGCTGTGGGTTCGGGAACGCCGAAGGCGAAGTAAAGAGGTTCAGTTTGGTCGTCATGTTAATAGTTCCTAGCTGGTTAATGATGCTTGCATTTTTTACCTACCAATTAGTAGATAGATGAAGAATAGTGGCCAACACGCACGACGTCAAGAACTATCTGTCACTTGATAGGTAAGTAATTGTAAAGAAGAAAGACGCTTGCCGCTGCCAATCATGAAGCCCTGCAAGCGACGGGCAACGACCTTGGTCCCCGGCCACGAATCGCTACCGCTAGCTGTTTACTCGCAACGCAGACGCTTTCCACAGACTGCGGTTGAGGTGCGCCCGCGCGACTTTGACCTGCGAGATCTCGCGTTTGCTGACCAATTCAATTCAGCAAGCTTGGTGGCATCAAGACGACGGGCGGCGAAATTCCAGCCGCCAATCTACCTATCACAAGGTAGCTCTTGACCTATAATGCGATCTTGACCCTACGAGTTAGTTGGTAGGTTAGTTCTGACTATTGGAATTGTCGTCAACGCCCCTTAGTTGACAGGAAAGGCATTGAAGTGAACTCGAACATGCGGGAAGCTATTTTGGCGGCCGCCCGAAGAGCTGCGCAATCTCGTGGCTACAACGGCCTGAACTTTCGCGATCTCGCCCAGGAGGTGGGCATCAAGTCCGCGAGTATTCACTACCATTTCCCGACTAAGGCCGACCTCGGTACAGCCGTCGCCAAGCGTTATTGGGAGGACGGAGCGGCTGCCTTGGAGGCCATTTCGGCCGAGAACCCCGACCCGCTCGACTGCGTGCGCAAATACCCCGATATTTTTCGCAGGTCGCTAGCAAGCGACAACCGACTGTGCCTCAGCAGCTTCATGGGGGCGGAAACCGAAGACCTGCCTGACACGGTGAAGAAGGAGGTCCTGGTTTTTGCAAATGTCAACGTGGCTTGGCTGAGCAAGGCACTTTCCGCTGCGGGCCTGGTCCGTCCCGAGGACAGTGAACAGCGCGCGCGCGCCATCTTCGCCGCCCTCGCCGGTGCTCAACTCTTCGCGAGAAGCCGCTCGGATATCTCGATCTTTGACGCGTTGATAGCCAACTATCGCGCGGTGGGGCTTCTGCCGACGCAGCCATAGGCCGAATTTTCAGTAAATATCAGGACGAGGTGTTGAATTCCGTCGAAATCTGACCCACTGGGGGTGCGGACAATAACTTGGACTGGTTTATGCCGTAAGTCCAAGTATTTGTCCGCACCCCCAAGCTTCATGTAATGCCTTTCCCTGTATCAAAAGCCGGGATATGCTCTCGACGACTTTGCGTCGATCGCGCAGATCGGTGTTTCGGGATTTGTGATCGTTGCGCATCCTTCAACCAATTTCAGGACATTGGCTGACATGCTGAGCGTGGCCCGTGCCAAGCCGAACTCGATCTCGTTCGGAACCGGCGGCAATGGCCATCCGGCGCATCTCGCGGCCGAGCTGCTGAAGGACCGCGCCAAGGTCTCCATGCAGCACGTTCCGTACAAGGGCTCGGGCCCGCTCACGTCTGATCTGGTGGGCGGTCAGTTACCGGTCGGCGTCATCTCCACTGTTGCGGCTCAACCCTTCGTCGCCGGGGGGCAGCTCATCGGACTTGCGGTGACTGCCAAAGAACGCTGGCCCGATTTACCGAAGGTTCCGACGGTGGAGGAATCTGGTTTTCCGGGCTACGAGTACAGCGCTTGGATCGGCGTGCTTGGTAGAGCGGGAATGCCGGAAGCCGAGATTGCGAACCTTGAGCGACAGCTGCTCGCGATCTGTGCAACCGAAGAAGTGCGCTCAAAACTGTACAAGCAAGGAATTGTCCTGGTGCCGAAGGGGAGAACCGACTTCAAAACGGTGATTGCCCATGATGCCGTCATGAACCGTGACCTTGTCAAAACTATCGGCGTGAAGTTGGACTGACGCGCGATTTCCTCGCGACTGGCGCGACGGCATGGCTGCTTAGGGTCGTCGCGCCAGTCGGCACTGAGGCCGATCTACTTAGGTCGCAAGATCGCAAGCCGGCCCTACCTTACTTCAGAATGCCGGCAGTCTACCCGCGCGCCAGGCAGCGCCCATCGCGTCCTCGTAGGCAACGATTTGCTGTCGTTGCGTGCCCAGCAGTGTGCTGCCCAGGGTCATCACATCGCCGACCTTCAGGAACACTGGCGGCTTTTGGCCGAGGCCTACACCTGGAGGCGTCCCCGTTGGAATCACGTCTCCAGGTTGAAGCGCCATAAAGCGACTGAGGTAAGCCACTATGGTGGCGACGCCGAAAATTTGGGTGCGTGTATTGCCGGTCTGTCTGCGAGTGCCGTTCACGTCGAGCCAGAGATCGATGTTTTGCGGGTCCGGCACTTCGTCAGCCGTCAGCAGCCACGGGCCTAGCGGCGCATAGCCGGGGTGGCTTTTGCCTTTGGTCCACTGGCCCTCCATTTCGATTTGCCACGCGCGTTCCGACACGTCATTGCACAGGCAGTAGCCAGCCACATATTGCAGCGCTTCTGCTTCACTGACATGCCATGCCGGACGCCCGATCACGATGGCTAGTTCGACTTCCCAGTCAAGCTTGACTGAGCCCGGCGCGATGATGACCGGATCGTTGGGGCCAGCGAGCGCGCCGGTGTGCTTGTTGAAAACGATCGGCTGTCCGGGAATGGGGGTGTTGGTTTCTGCCGCGTGGTCGGAGTAGTTCAGGCCGATGCAGACGACGTTCGGGACCTGGCCTACGCAGGCGCCAAGTCGCGTATCAGCAGGAACGGCGGGCAAACTGGACGTGTCCAGGGCGCGCAACTTTGCAAGGCTTTCGTGCGAAAGCGTTGGCCCGTGAATGTCGCTCACAACGGAAGACAAATCGCGCAAAGTGCCTTGGGTATCGATGAGGCCGGGTTTTTCGGAGCCGCGGGGACCGAATCGAACGAGACGCATGGGAGTCCTTTTAAAAAATGTGTTGTATGTCTAACGCGTTATCAAAGCTGCTCAATGCTCAGTGCTAGCTCGCCAAAGTCTCCGTAGCGCAGCACGGCCGGGCATTCAAATGGGAGCTCAATCACGCCCGCCAGCGAGCCGGTAATGACTACCTGCCCGGCCTCCAGGCCTGTGCCTCGGCTTCGCAAAAATTCGGCGAGCCAGTAAAGCGGCAAGCGCGGGTCACCATTGGGGTGGGTGGCTTCATATTTAGCGTCCTCACCGCCCGACACGGAGAGCCCAATCTGGAAAGGACCCGGGAAGGGTTCTTGGGCAAGATCGATGTTGACTCTTGGCCCTAGCACCACGCTTTGGTTCCACAAGCTGTCGGCCATCAGTTCAGGGCCGCTCGCCTCCGCGGGATCGGCATAGCGACAGCCCAGCACCTCGACGGCAAGACGCACACCGCCGATGGCGGCATTGACATCAGCAGGGGTGTAGGGAGCGTCTCGTGGCGGCAGGCTTTGCTTGAGCTCGAATGCCAGCTCGGGCTCGACACGCGCCGCACCTTTAGGACCTGCAGGCGCGGTTGCAACGCCGCCGGATGACCTCACGTCGTGCAGCGCGGCGACAATCCAGAGATTAGCTGGCGGTAGCGCGCATTTCCAGCCCGCTACCGGACTGCCGCGCATTTCGCTGATGCGCCGCTGGATGCGCCAGCCGTCTTCTGGAGTTGCCGGTCGTATGCTGGTTTCCAGCCTTTTGCCAGAGCGTCCTGCCGACTGAAGTGCGTGCAGGTAACGCGCGGCGGTTTCGATAGCGGTTGGATTCATGATCGTGCCGCCAGTCCCACCTGTCCTGCTGCATTCACCAGAACTGCGCAGCACGCCGTGACTGAAAAGGATTGCGCTGATTTCGTCGCAACAGTCCAAGCGCCGCTCGGGCCATCGACACATTTGATCTGGATACCGTTCATTTGTCCGTCTACTTCTGATGAGTGAAAGTGTTTTGATCCGTTACCCTGGGTGCACCCAGGGAATGTCATGACTCACAGCGCGCTCGAACTGGCGTCGTCTGGATTTCGACTCGGCTACCAAGCCAGTGTCGAACTCTCGCAACAGTGCATCTCGCCGCACCTTTGCTGCCGCCGCATTCCTGGTCTTCACATGACCGAACCCGAGCACTGTCTGGGGGAGGCGCGCAATGTGCAGACCCGTTGGTAGGCGCTCCGACGTCAGGTGCTCGACGACGTCTCGCATCGTGGCCTCGTACTCGCCGATCGCTGCCCTCTCGACGCTTCGCTTCTCGGTACATTCGAACATGGCGAAGATGCTGCGCCGAAGCCGACGTGTCCGCGAAAGCACGCGGTGACCAACGTTCTCATACTCGACCTTGTGGGTCATAAGCTTGTAAAGACTGGTCGCCACCTCGCGAGCAAGGCAATCTCCGCCAGTTGAACTCCCTTCAACAGCCGCAATCTCGCGAACATAGGCTTCGAAGCGCTGCGCGTAGGCCGCGTTCTGATAGTCAGTAAGGCGCTTTGTGCGGTCCTGAATCAGGGCCTCCAGGCTAGGCGTGAACTGAGACATTGAGAAGAGTGCAGTCTTTAGTGCACCGTCTCGAGCCGTTCACCCGAGTCCCCGTGAAAAAGATGCAAATGCGCGTTGTCCGCACCCAGGCGCACGTGGTCACCGGGGCGCACGCTGACCCGTTCTCGTAGCACGCAGGTGAGCTTTATGCCGCCTGAGTCAACGAGGAGGTGCGTCTCCGAGCCGGTGGACTCCACCACCAGTACTCGGGCCTCTACGCCTGCATCACTCAGCCGCAGGTGCTCAGGCCGCACGCCCAGCGTGAGGGCCTGGCCGCTCGTGGCGGGCACGTGGGGCACGTTCCAGTGGTTGCCCGCGTTGTCTATAACGCCTTGGCCATTCACCTTGACAGGCACCAGGTTCATCGACGGCGAGCCGATGAAGGCGGCAACAAAGATGTTGCGCGGCCGGTCGAACAAATCGAGCGGTGTGCCCACCTGTTCCACGATACCGTCGTGCATAGCCACGATTTTGTCCGCCATGGTCATGGCCTCGATCTGATCGTGTGTGACATAGATCGTCGTCGCCTTCAGGCGCTGGTGCAGCTCGCGAATCTCGGCGCGCATTGCAACGCGCAGCTTGGCGTCCAGGTTGGACAGCGGTTCGTCAAAGAGGAAGACCTGCGGGTCGCGCACGATGGCACGGCCCATTGCGACGCGTTGGCGCTGGCCGCCGGAAAGCTGCTTGGGTAGCCGGGTTAGCAGTGGCTCAAGCCCGAGGATCTTTGCTGCCCGAGACACGCGCTCCTCGATCTCCTGCTGCGGCGCATGGCGCAATTTCAGCGAGAACGCGAGGTTGTCTGCGACCGTGAGGTGAGGGTACAGCGCGTAGTTCTGAAAAACCATGGCGATGTCGCGATCCTTGGGAAGCAAGTCATTCATACGGCGCCCGCCGATGCGGATTTCGCCGCCATCAATCCCTTCGAGACCTGCGATCATGCGCAGCAGAGTGGACTTGCCACAGCCTGAGGGGCCGACCAGCACGACGAATTCGCCGTCGCGAATGGCTATGCTCACACCGCGGATGATCTGCGTGCTGCCGAAGGACTTCGCTACGTCCTGGATTTCAACTGTTGCCATTTTGGTGTCTCATCTTTCAAAAAGTGAAGTTGTTATCGCGAGAAGTCAGCCGCGTGCTGCTGCACATGTTTCCGGTCTAACGGGGAGTTGTGATCGCTCATCCCGCTTGCCAGGCGGTCTTGAGTCGCGTGTATTCATGCCGGTAGCGGCCGACCGAAGCCTCCCGTAGTGCATTGGTCTTTTTCAGCAGCTCCAGGGGGGCATCGAAAGCCTGGACATCGCATCCCTCCAGCAACAGCACCCAGCGAGCGGGTGTCAGCAAGTCCTTGCGGCCCTTGCTTTCGGCGGTTGACTGGCTTGAAACGCCAGCATCCGATCCCAGAAGATGCGCACCACTGATGCGTGGCATCTGGGCCACCGCCTCCAGCGTCGACGTGAGAAGTGATACCGAACTCTGTTGAGCATCGTCTCCGATGTCAAATCGCATGGTCATCAGCGCGCCACCCGAGCCCACGCCGTGGCTGGCCACCACGCGCGTGAGAGAGCGCGTGGTCGTCTGAAAATGTGCGGTGGTCGCACGCGTCCAGGCCGTGGGTTCGTTCAAGCGCGAAAGATAGTCGCTGCTCTGGATGACCTGAAAGGTCGATGTTTCGTAGAGCGTAAAGAACTCTGGCTGCGTCGCCTCGTCGGCTGCCCGATAGCGGCGCCCCCGCACAAAGCCGGGAATGCCGACGCGCTCGGGCATGTGCTCGTGCAGATGCCAGGCGTAAAACTCTGCGCGGCCGGCCTCGGCGATGTCATTCCAGATGGCCACTGCACCTTCACCTGCCAGCATTTAAATTCTCCTTGGACGTTGTTGCGAAACCGGTGTTGCGCACGTGGAGCGCGACGTTACCGATCCCTTCGAAAACACACTGCAGTCGTTCACCGGGCCGTGCACGATGGACGCCTGTATGTGAACGACCAAAAAAGATACGGGAAGCAGTGCTAGCGCGGGCAGCGAGATTGGCGTAGTCCCTACCGGTATCGACGTGGCTAAAGACTGCTTCAGCCATTTGATGCTTTCGATGGAGCCAGCCCCATCGTTTCCATGATCTTGCGGCTGGGCCATAGGTCGGCAATTTCCGCCGCCGTGGCTTTCACGTCAGGCGCGATAGCGGAAAGCTGCGCTGCCGGGAGCCTGGACACGGGACCTGCTACGCTGACCGTACCGATCGCGCGGCGGGTTTGCGGGTCAAAGATGGCGCAACTTACCGCGCACGTGCCTGGCTCCCCTTCCTCGATGGAAGTGCCGTAGCCGCGCTCGCGCGTCAGCGCGAGCTCCGCAAGCAAGCTAGCCTCGTCACGCACGACCGGCCGGCCGAATCGGGTAGGCACGACGAAGCCGCGCGTCTTTACCAGTGCCACGGCCTGCGCTTCCTCCAAGGTCGCGAGCCAGGCTTTGCCCGTTGCCGTGGCGTGCAGCACGACTGTTTGCCCCATATCAGGGTCGTATCGCAAACCGGACATCGAACCCTGAGCCCTGGCTATCCAGATCAACGCATCGTTTTCCACGAGTGCCAGGCGAACCAACTCACCTGTGCGCGCGGCCAATCGATCCAACGACGGCTGACAAATTTCCGTAATGCCCGATGCTGCAAGAAACCGAAAGCCAATCGCGGCTAACTTCACTGTCATGCGGTAGCGCTGGCTGTACTCGTCCTGCGTGACCAGCCCGCGCTGAACCAGGATGGTCAGCAGCCTGTGCACCGCGCTCTTGGGCAGGGTCAGCCGACGCGAGATATCGCTGATCGGCAGTCCATTGGGGTGGTCGGCAAGCAGCGTGAGGATGTCCAGCGTGCGCTCAACCATGTCACCAGTAGCCATTAAAACTCCATTTTCTAGAACGATGTCCCAGTTTATCGCTCAGAAAGGCATGGATATACCGGGTTTTCCCCAGTGACTCGCCTTCATGAGGCGAATAAAGTGGATCACTGTTCCAGAAAAGAAACCGTCATGAGCACCACATCCTCTAGCAACATCGCAAGCGCGACGCAACCTGGTCCTCGCCCGCCAGGCTTCTGGGCCGGATTTTTATGGTTCGCGCCAGCAGTCGCCATGCTGTTGGCCGTCACCTTGTATCCGACGGGCATGGTCCTCTGGTTGAGCGTCCACCGCACGCGCCTCTACGAAGTGGTGGCGGGCGTGGGTCTGGCGAACTACGTTACCGTCCTCACATCGCCCGCTTTCCTTGAACTCAGCCTCAACTCGCTTCTATATGTCAGCGGGGCGCTGGCCCTGGTGCTGCCGATGGGTTTGGCCAGTGCACTGGCTCTGCAGAACCTCGCCAGCTCCGCAGCGCTCGTGCGCACATTGCTCCTGCTCCCTTGGACGCTGTCTATGGGTGTGGTGGGCTGCTTCTGGTTATGGTTGCTTAACCCCTCGTACGGGCCCATCAGTTATCTGATGCGGTCGCTGGGCGTCGAGCCCGGACTTATGCTGGGTGAACCATCGCTGGCACTCATTCTCGTCATCCTGGTCACCGCATGGTGGTCATTCCCCTACGTGATGGTGATGATGAGCGCGTCGCTGCAAAGCATCCCGGCAGAGTTGTACGAAGCGATTGACATCGATGGTGGCGGTTTGCGCGCGCGCCTTCGTCACGCGGTCTGGCCGCACATCGCGCCCACGCTGGGCAGCACCGCGCTGACATTGGGCATCGTTTATCTCACCCTGATCACGATGATCCTGGTGCTGACGGGTGGCGGGCCGATTGGCACGACTGCCACCTGGAGTTTCGAAGTGTTCTCCAGCGCGTTTCGTTCCGTGGATCTGTCGCCCTCATCCGTCATTTCCGTCGTGGTGTTGATCGTCAACCTTTTCCTCGGCTATCTCTACTCCCGGCTCACTGGCCGAGTCGCGGGCTAAACATCATGCACATTCATCGTTCGGAAAAAGTTCTCTCCTGGACCGTAGTGACCGTTTTGGCGCTCACGGTGCTCATTCCACTATCCTGGGCAGTCTTCACCTCGCTAAAGAGTGAGGCCAGCGTCATGGCGTACCCGCCCACCTTCCTGCCCACTGACCCGAGTCTGTCTGCTTACAAGACGGTGTTCCTGAACCAGACCTTCGCCTCCGATCTCTTCAACTCGGTCTTCTATTCGCTCGCCGCGGTGGCTCTCGCTGTGCTGCTTTCCGCGCCCGCGGGCTACGCCGCGTCCCGCTTCGAGTTCCGGGGAAAACGCGCGGTGATGCTGCTGATTTTGTCGACGTCGATGATCCCTGCCGTCGCCTTGCTGGTGCCAACTTACTATTTGCTGGACAAACTGGGCTTGTTGAACAATCCCGTGGTCATCATCGTGCTGCAGGCCGCTCGACTGGTACCCCAGACCGTCTGGTTCATGCAGAACTTTGTGGATGCCGTTCCGCGGGAACTTGACGAGGCGACGCAGGTTGATGGCGCCAATCACTGGCAGACGTTCACCAAAATCATCTTGCCCCTGGTTCGGCCGGGCATCGCTGCCAGCGCCGTGATTGGTGTCATCACCACATGGAACGACTACATCACCGTGGCGGCATTTGCACCCGAAGTGGCTTACCGGACGCTGCAGGTTGCTCTGGTCAATCAGGTCTTCGACAGCATCGGCATCACCTGGTCTTACGTCATGGCCTTCGCCGTAGTCTGTTCCATCCCCATCGTCGCGATATTCATCCTGGCACAGCGATGGTTCATCAGCGGCCTGACGGCTGGCGCGGTTAAGGGCTGACCAAAAAGCCAAGCATTCGAATCACATAACTTGATCACTTAGGAGACGACATGACTGAGCAGAAACGCACGAACATAAACGAACAGCAATCAGCGCCTGGCACGAGCCGACGCACATTTGTCGCTGGTGTGGCCGGAGTGGCCGCAGCGCTGGGCGTACCCGGGGGGCGGGCCTTTGCACAGACCACCGAGACCGTGACCTACAACACCTTCCTCGATCCAGGTAACCTCAACGATCCGCGCGCAGTGGCGCAAACGCAGATGATCGCGGCCTTCGAGGCCAGCCAGCCGCGCGTGAAGGTGCGCGTGGTGGTGGACCCTTCCGGCCAAAACGGCGTTCGCGCAGCGCGTTCCAAAGCAGACAGCCCTGATGTCATCCGGGTCACCAATTTCCAGATTCCCGAATACGTATCCACCGGCTCGATTCTCTCGATCGACGAGCTGGTCGCCCGCGACAAGGTAGACACCAAGGACTGGCTGATCAGCATGGATCAGACGCGCTTTAACGGCAAGCTATGGGGCCTTCAGCAGGACTTTCGCATCCCGATCTTCGTCTACCGCAAGAGCAAGTTCGAAGAAGCGAAGGTTGCGCCCCCGCGTACTTACCAGGAGGCTGCCGCACTCGGGAAGGTGCTGACCAAAGGGAATCAGATGGCCTACGCCGTGCCTGTCGGTGCAGCCGGCGGTATCGGCGGGGCGCAGGCGTTGGTGGAGTTCATGGTCAGCTCCCTGGTAGCGGGAAACAGCGAGCCTTTCTTCGTGCCGAGTGGCCGCGAGATGGGCTTCAGCGAGCAGCGGCTGTTGCTGGCCGCCAGCGTCGTGAAGGACCTGTACGCGAAGAAGGCTGCAACGCCGGTCAGCTTGCAGTTCTCCTACAACGAGGTGCAGGACGGGCTGCGCGCGGGCACCGTCGCCTCGGCCACCTTCGGGCTGTTCCGCTACCGCGGCCTGAAGGCTGCCGTGGCCAACGACCTGGCCTGGGCGCCAGCGCCATCGGTGGCAGCCAACGACAAGCACGCGGTGTATGGTTTTCAGCTGTGCATCAACAGCAATTCGCCACGCCAGGGCGGCGCGTGGGAGTTCGTCAAGTTCATGGCCAGCCCCGCAGCTCAGGCGATCGCCGCGCGCGGCGGTGAAGTGGTAGCCCGCGCCAGCGCCTACAAGGATGCGTACTTCAAGTCGCCGGAAGCCGAAGACCAGTTGGGCTGGAAGGCGCTGGTGGAGTCACGCGGCCGGATGGTGAACTATTCAGTCATCCAGTCCACCTTCAACCAGATCTGCGGCGAAGCTTTCCAGCGCATGATCCTGCGTGACCTGCAGCCGGCGTCTGTGGCGCTGGAGATGCGTACCCGGTACACAGACGCGCTCGCCAAGACGTGATGCCCCATATCTCGGGAACCACGCGGCTGTATGGTTTGGTTGGCGATCCGCTGACCACAGCCAAGTCGCCCGAGTTATTGAACCGGCTGTTTACGGAGCAGGGCGCAGATGCGGTCTGCGTCCCATTTGGCGTCAAGGCTGATGAGCTCGCCGCCTTTGTCACGGGTGCTCGAACGGTAGGAAATCTCTCCGGTTTGCTGGTCACCATGCCTCATAAGCAAAGGATGCTCGACTATGTCGACGAGCTACATCCGACCGCGCGTGAAGTTGGCGCCATCAACGTTATCCGCTGTAACCCTGACGGTCGCTGGGTTGGCGCAATATTTGACGGCCTGGGTTGCGTTCTCGGTATGGAGTGGGAGGGGCTCCATCCCGCAAACAAATCCGTGCTGCTCATCGGCGCCGGAGGAGCAGGCAGGGCCATTGCGTTCGCGGTCGCGTCTGCGGGTGCCCGGTCCCTCACCGTTTTCGATGTTGACCGGGTTCGCGCTGAGGACCTGGCCAGGTCTGTCGCCGTCGCAACCGATTGCCCGGCGAAGTTCGGCGCGCCAGATCCACACGAGTTCGAAGTCGTCATCAATGCCACAGCGCTGGGGATGAAGCCCGGCGATCCGATGCCCGTGGATGCCGCCCGCCTTGCCCCCGGCAGCATCGTCGTCGACATCGTCAATTCCGTTGAAGCTACACCCCTTTGTCGTGCTGCCAGTGAACGGGGGTGTCGTACCCAAAGCGGACGTCCGATGCACGAAGGGCAGGCAGTGCACGCCTTGCGCTTCCTGGGCTTCGGTTACGTGCCTGAAGGCAGGTCAATTCAGAGGTCTTGAACCGCGTTCTGCACCATCTAAAGCCATTACGCCTTAAGCCATGAAAACACATCGTGATCGTTCGAATGGATGAATGAATCACGAATTCGGTACCAGGAGAACATGTATGAAAGTTGCAATACTCGAGGCGAACCACTGGCACGTCCCGCTCTATCTCGATTCGCTTGAAGCAAACGGTATTGAAGTGGTGGCAGTGTCCGATTCGGACACCGTCAAGGGCCAGGCCATTGCGACGCGTTTCAAGACCAGGTTCTACGCATCCAGCCGCGAACTGCTCGACAGCGAGACGATCGATTTCGCCTTTGCATTCGGTCGGCACTCTGAAATGCCCGCGCTTGCGGAAGAGCTGATCGCACGAAGAATTCCGTTTGCGCTTGAAAAGCCCTGCGGCATCAACATGTCTCAGGTGACGCGGCTACGTGAATTGGCCGAAGCGGCAAACGTCTATTGCGCTGTACCGTTCATTTTCCGCATCAGCGATTTGCTTGGCGCTGTCAAAGGAATCGAGGGCACTATTCCCTCGGCCTTCAACTACATGTCGGTTCGCTTCATAGTTGGTGGGCCGGACCGTTATACCTCCTCCGGTTCGGGTTGGGCAATCGATCCAAAATATTCTGGAGGTGGATCGACTATCAATGTCGCCACTCATTTCATTGATTTCTTCAGATTGATAACGGGTAAGGACGTCGTTCGAGTCTCCGCCATCATGAATTCCCGAACCCATCATGGTGATGTCGAGGACTATTCCCTGCTCACAATGCAAACGGAAGATGGCGTTACCGGGCTTGTAGAAACGGGATATAGCTTTCCCAGCACTGCTGACGAGCAGCGTGAATTTTCATTCACGTTTTCATCCGACCGCATGTATGCGAAATCCGGCCCAGACCGGATTGAGATTCGGGATCGGAAAGATATCAGCGGAGGTACCCGGAGCCTGCGCCTCCGGCTCGAAACTGACGTGTACTACCCACTGTTCGTGAAGCAGGTTCTTTCTGAATGTCGCACGGGAGCCAAACCAATTGCCTCATTGCGAGATGCCGAAGCTGTGATGCAAGTCATGGACGCGGCATACGCCTCGGCCAAGCAAAACGGGGCACCGCAAACCCTTGTGCCGCTTATTGCAACCTCTGGCGCCCGTCGGTGAACTAACCAGGAGATCTCACTCATGAGATATCGCTATCTCGGTCGGACGGGCGTTCAGGTCAGCGAATACATGCTTGGAACCATGAGTTTCGGCGCCGACGGGAACACCGATGAGCGCGAATGCATCAGCATTGTTCATGGTGCGCTCGACAGCGGAATCAATTTCATCGACACCGCCGACACGTACTCTCACGGTGAAGCGGAGGACATAGTCGGCAAAGCACTCGCCGGTCGCCGCGACAAAGTTGTCCTCGCGACCAAATTCAGACTGTCGGCGGGCGAGGGTCGAAACGACCAGGGTGGGTCGCGCTACTGGATCATGAAGCAGGTCGAAAACAGCCTGCGGCGGCTCAAGACCGACCATATCGACTTGTATCAAATGCATCGCCCGGATCTGCACACCGATCTTGAGGAGACACTTGGCGCACTCAGCGATCTGGTGACGCAGGGCAAGGTCCGGTACCTCGGATGCTCGACGCTTCCCAGCTGGTATCTCGCAGAAGCACAATCGGTCAGTCGGTTAAGCAAGCTGTCGCGTTTTGTCAACGAGACCTCGCCGTACTCTCTTTTCCAGCGTGCCGTTGAGCGAGAGACATTGCCGGCCGTTCAACACTACCGGATGGGGTTCACCGCCTGGAGCCCCTTGAATGGTGGATGGCTGACCGGAAAGTACAGCGCCGGCGGCACGGCCCTGACCGGGTCCCGGGCGGACCGTGTCAAAGGTCAGTGGGGAAAGCACTACCCCATTCTGCAATCCCGCTTCGACATGGAGCGACCGGGCAATCGCCGCAAGCTTGAATTGCTACCCGAACTCGAATCAATCGCCCGGCAAGCAGGTCTGTCTCTCATGCACATGGCACAGGCGTTTCCACTGGCACACGCAGCAGTGACGTCTGTGATCGTGGGCCCTCGTACGATCGAGCAATTCAATGGGATGAAAGCTGGCTTCGACACGGAACTTGATGCGTCGATCCTCGACCAGATCGATGCGCTCATCCCTCCTGGTGCCCTGATTGAGGAGGCGGATCGCGGCTACGTCTCGCCCTGGCTGGAGCCAGAGGTGCGTCGCCATGGTGGAACCAATTCGGGCAAGGCTGCATAGACCCCGCCAGCGGGGCGGCGACCTACTTTGAAACGTCATAGTGCAACAACGAGGAATCTGAATGCGAGTTCTTGTGACTGGAGTAAGCGAGGGCATTGGTGGCGCAATCTGCCAGCAAATTGCCAGGAGGCCTGAGTCGGCGATCGCAATGTGCGTACGAAAAATTCGCGAGCCGATAGAAACACTCGCCGAAGAGCTACGACATGAAGGTTGCGATGTACTCATTCTGGAGGGCGATCTTCGAGATCCCGCAGTACCTGAACGCTTCGTTAACACCGCCGCTGAAAGGTTCAAGGGGCTCGATGCAATCGTTTCCAACGCGGGGGCCGTTGATCCGACCTCGCTGGAGGACATGTCGCTTGAGGTTTGGGAAGACATGTTTGCGCTGACATGCCGCGCAAGTTGGCTTTTCGCCAAAGCGGGTTTCCCGCACCTCAAGGCGTCACAAGGCGCCTTTGTCGGCATCGCATCGCAATCTGGCGTTCATCCGCACCGGCAGACCGGCGCGTACAGCGCGGCTAAGGCGGCCCTCATCATGCTCTGCAAGCAGATGGCGCTCGAGTGGGGAGAACACGGCATTCGCGTCAACAGTGTTTCTCCCGGAATGATCATGACGCCGATGACTCGATCAATTTATGAAGACATGGCTATCACGCGGCAGCGTGAGGCTATCGTTCCCTTAAAGCGGATCGGGGCCCCAAGCGACGTTGCTCGCACAGTCGATTTCCTGATAGATCCGGACAATCGATACATTACCGGCGAAAACATCATGGTGGATGGGGGGCTGACGCTTTCGGTCCTGGACCGCATTCCCGGAATAGCCCGCCGCAAGGAGGCTGCGTCGTCGTCCGGGTCGACAAATCATTAGGAAGTGTGATGACTTCGTTCCCACCGAGCGCAAAGCTTCCAATCGCGGTAATCGGCGCCGGCGCCATCGGACGCAAGCATGTGGAGCGCGCACTGCGGCACGATGCAGTGCAAGTCGCAGCAATTGTCGATCCAACACCCGAGGCGCGCGCTTATGGCTTGTCGCTGAACATACCGTGCTATCCCGACCATCATGAGATGCTGGCTAAATGCCGCATCGGCGGAGCCATTGTGGCCACCCCAAATGCGACCCACGCTGACATCGGCATTGCATGTTTTGACGCTGGCGTACCCGTGTTGATGGAAAAGCCGGTGGCCGAAAGCGTAGAGCAGGCCCAACGACTATGTGAGCGAGGAGAGCAGCTCGGAATACCGCTTCTTGTCGGTCACCAGCGCCGGCACAATCCGATTCTGAAACGGGCGCGCGAACTGATTGCGAACGGTGTGCTCGGCCGCCTGGTATCCGCCACTGCCATGGCCGTATGGTTCAAGCCAGATAGCTACTTCGAGCCTGAGTGGCGCCGCGAGGCTGGTGGCGGGCCGGTGCTGATAAATCTGGTTCACGACATCGACGTCCTCCGCTTCCTGCTCGGTGACGTGGTGAGTGTGCAGGCGACCATGTCAAATCAGGTGCGCGGATTCGAGGTTGAAGACACGGCCGCCGTAATGCTCACTTTCGCCAACGGCGTTATCGCAGCGATGAGCGTGTCAGATGCGGCGGTATCACCGTGGAACTGGGACCTTGCCGCTGGGGAGTCGGACTACTTCGTCCAGCAGGACGTCAACTCTTATTACATTAGTGGCACACATGGTTCGCTAGCGCTTCCGCGGCTCGACATCTGGCGTTACGAAGGCGCGCGCGGTTGGCAGGACCCTTTGACGCAAGAGCGCATGGCGCTTCATCGAGTCGACCCTTATATGGAACAGTTACGTCACTTCCGTGCAGTGGTTGAGGGAATTGAGGTTCCTCTGTGTACCGGTCGCGACGGATTGCGGACGCTTGAAGTAACTTGCGCAGTGCAGATAGCGGCCGACACCAGAAGGTCGGTGAGCTTACGCGACTCTCCCGGCAAACACTGAGCGGGCTTGCACACTTGACCTCAACCCTCAGGTCTAAAGCTGTTTACGACTTTAAGTGTGACTGTTGCGAAATCGGAACACTCGGAAGGGGCATGGATACTAGGCCCATGTTTACGACTTTAATTGCGCGGAATAGCGCTTATTATTCCGCGCAATTAAAGTCGTAAACAGGTTATTAAAGTCGTAAACACGCTTGTAAATGTGAGAGGCCGAGCGACCGTTTTCGTGGGAATTTCAATAATAGGCCCGGACTGTTTACCAAATCTTGGGAAGTCCTTTTTTGAACGAAGACTTGTATGACCTTTGCCAAATTCACTAAGTGCCTTATCGGCGTTGTTCTGCTGTTGTTTGCTCTTTGCGGGTTTGCCGGTGAGCCGACACTGCAATCAGTGCAAACTTTCTCTGCCACCGAGAAAATTAAAAAGGTGATCTTTCTGTATGAAGAAAAGAATTTCCACTTCAAAGAATCGCGGTATGTAGGGTACCCATCTTTATTAAACAATCCCAGGGCGTACTTGGGCGATACAGGGTTTCCAGGATTCGGTGATCTGCTGGTGACCCAAGCCAGCGCGTCCTTTGCGATTTTCGGGCTTTCGGTCATTCACTCCGGATACGCACCAGAAGGCCGGCTTAAGGACTACCAAAAAGAACTGCAGGATCTGCTGGGATCTGATTTCCAGGATTCGGTCATCATCGTTGTGACGCCATCGTCTGCAAACATGGCGGGTAGCCCCATCGAATACCGAGAGAGTCTTGGATTTACGGCATAAACCAGTCCAAGTTATTGTCCGCACCCCCCTCGGGTCAGACTTGAGCGCAATTCAACAGCTTAGGCGGCTGAACTGCGCTTGAAGCCACTCGGCGAGTTCAAACTCCACGCCTTGCAGTTCACCAGCCCCCAGCCATATCAAGCCATACTGACTGCCATCAGGGTCAAAGCCGGCGGGCGCCGCGAGGCTTCCCCGTTCCACATCGTCAACGGCGAGTACGAGCGGACTCAGGGCGACACCCAGGCCCGCAGCTGCGGCCTCGACGATCAGCGAGTGATGGTCGTAGTAGCGGATCTCCGTGGGTCGGCGCGCCGACGGATGGGTCTTCAGCCATTGCGCCCATGCATCGGGCCGGGTCTTCGACCCGAGAGCGAGATAGTCGCCGTGTTCGAAGCTCGGCACCCATTCCGGCCTCATCACAGGCCCGACTCTTTCGGCGAAAAGGGGCCGGACGTTCCACGCCGCGGGCACCGCGAAATCCAGCCGTCGAATAGCGAGGTCGACCTGATTCTTGCGAAAGTCCACAAGCCCTCCACCCACGGAGAGGTGGAGGGCAATGTCCGGATGCGCCACTTGAAACCCCCCCAGCCGTGGAATGAGCCACCGCACGGCAACTGAAGGCTCGCAGGAGAGCACCAGGGCAGTCTTCCCAGCACTGGTAGCACGCAGGCTTTGCACGGTGGCGGCCAACTCACCGAAGAACCTGCTGAGGGTGAGGTTGAGTGTCTCGCCGGCCGGTGTGAGCCGCAGGCCTCGCCCACTCTTTTCAAACAAGCTGACCCCGATGTCATTGGCGAGTTTGGTGATACGGCGGCTGACGGCGCCGTGCGTGAGCGCAAGCGAGTCTGCGGCAAGCCGGACCGAGCCCAGCCGCGCTGTGGCTTCGAACGCTCGCAGGTCGTCGAGCGAAGGTATGTCTGAACGATCCATTGGTGACAATATATCACCGGTATCCCTCAGAAATTATCGCTTTTCATAGCTTGATGAGGTTTTGATAATTGATGCATGCGCACCAATTACCAGCCCAGCATAGCGATCCTCGCCGACGACCTGACCAGCGCGGCAGATGGCGCGGCACCTTTCGTCGCTCGCGGCCTGACGGCGGCTATCGGAAGGGGCCAGCTTCCGCGCCAGGCGGCCGGGGTGGTTGCAGTCGACAGCGCTTCGCGGTCCGCGACTTCGTCGCAGGCATTCGAGCGGGTCGCCCGATTGACCGGCCAGCTTGCCGGCCGGGACCTGCTCTACAAAACGGTGGACTCCACGCTGCGCGGCCACATCGCGGAGGAGCTTGAAGCATGCTTTGCAGCGAGCGGCCGCAAATCCATGGTGTTTGCACCGGCCTTCCCCCAAGCCGGGCGTACGACGGTGGGCGGCATCCAGCTCGTTGACGGCATACCGGTCTCGGAGAGTTCGTATGGCCATGACCCCGTACATCCCGCGCGGCATTCCGCGCTGGCCGACCTGGTCCCGAAGCGCATCACCAATGTCACGCTGCTCGATGCGCTGACGCAGGAAGAACTTGACTCGCAGATTGCTTCCATCGAGGAGCCGGAGTCGGTCCTCTGGGTTGGCTCTCCCGGGATGGCTGCGGCGCTGTCGCGGCGTTTTGCGCCGGCGAAGACCCCGGCGCCATCGATCGATGGCATCAGCAACGATGTCCTGGTCGTCATCGGGAGCGCGAACCTGCGCAGCCACATACAGGCCGACCAACTCCAGCAGGCCGGCGGCGTCATGCTGCTGCGCGGACCCAGGACGCGCGAGCGGGACCCGGCCGCGGTGCTGCGCCGTATTGCGGAAGACGCGGCAGGGCAGCTTCAGGACCCACGCTTCGGCGCGCTGGTCGCCACCGGCGGCGACACGATGGAAGCCGTCCTGGACCTTCTCAATGTCCGTGAGTTCGAGATTCTGCAAGAACTCGATCCCGGATTCCCGCTGGGCCGCGCCAGGCTTGGCGATGGGCGCTCGCTCCTGCTCGCCATGAAGGCCGGTGGCTTTGGCGGCGATGACGCCCTGGAGCGCGCTGTCGTGCGGATACGTGGAGCAACCCAAACCTTATGAACGGATTCACTGTGAAGAATATTCCCCCCCCGCTTGCCCTGACCATGGGCGACGCATCCGGCATTGGGCCGGAGATCGTGGCGAAGGTACTTGCGAAGGGCGGCGAACGTGTCGTCGTGTTCGGTAGCCATGTCGTCATGCATGACGCCGTGCGCCGGCTCGGGCTGGACATTGAGGTGCGGCGCATCAAAGCGCCCGATGCGGCCCAGTTCCAGCCGCGGGTCATTGAAGTCATCGAGGCCACCCGCATCACCGAGCCGCCGCCCGTAGGGCAGATCAGCGAGATCTCCGGGCAGGCCGCCTTCGATGCCATCGTTGCAGCCATCGCGGCGGCGAAGGCCGGAGAAGTGAGCGGCGTCGTCACGGCGCCGATCAACAAGGAGGCGATGGCCAGCGCGGGAATCCGCTACCCCGGCCATACGGAAATCCTGGCCGACTACGGCGGTGCGAAGCGCGTGGCGATGATGCTTGCGAATGACGACATCCGCACGGTGCTTGTCACGATCCACACGTCGCTGCGCAAAGCGATCGAACAAGGCGATTTCGACGCCCAGATGTCCGCCATCCGGCTTGCCCACGAGGGTGGAAAGGCTCTCGGCTTCGCGGCCCCGCGTGTCGCCGTGGCGGGTCTTAACCCGCACGCGGGTGAGGGGGGTCTCTTCGGGGACGAGGAGATCAGGATCATCCGGCCGGCAATCGACGCGGCCCGAGCCGAGGGCATCGATGCCACCGGCCCCTATCCGGGCGATACGGTCTTCATGCAGGCGCGCCAGGGCCGATTCGACGTTGTCGTGGCCCAGTACCATGATCAGGGGCTGATCCCTGTGAAGTACCTCGGGCTGGAAAAAGGCGTGAACATCACGCTGGGCCTGCCCTTCGTCCGCACCAGCCCGGATCACGGCACGGCATTCGACATCGCGGGCAAGGGTGTCGCAGACCACGCAAGCCTGGAAACGGCGCTTGCCTACGCAAAGCGCCTCGTCGCCGCGCAAACCAAGACGAACTAATTCAAAAAGGAAGCACCATCATGGGTCTACGTTTCATCTTCATGCTTACCCGCAACGACCGCACGGTTCCGGATGCGTCGCAGCAACTTCAGACTGCGCTCAGCCTAGGCGTACGGCACATGGGGTTCAAGGACATCGGCTTGCCAATCGAGCAACTGAAGGGCCTCAATGCGGCCATCAAGGCGGGCGGGGCAACCTCCTATCTGGAAGTCGTGTCGCTGGACCGCGAAAGCGAAATTGTTTCGGCAAAGGCAGCCGCCGAAATCGGCGTTGACGTTCTTCTGGGTGGCACGCGCGTCGACGACGTGCTGCCGATCATCAAGGGCACCGGAATCCAATACTTCCCGTTCGCCGGCCGGATTACCGGCCATCCGAGCGTGCTGGAAGGCAGCATCGAGGAAATTGTCGAAAGTGCCAGGACGATCACAGCGAAAGACGGCGTGCATGGTCTGGACCTGTTGGCATACCGTTCGGCGGAAAACGTGCCCGAGTTGATGAAGGCCGTTTGCGCGGCAGTCTCCAAACCTGTCTTCATGGCGGGTTCGATCGATACCCCTGAACGAATTGCCGTCGTCCAGAATGCCGGCGCAGCGGGTTTTACGATCGGGACCGCGGCTTTGGACGGCAAATACCCGGCCAACGGGAAGGACGTGCCAAGCCAGCTCACCGCCATCATTCGCGACGTCGCGGCCCTGAACAAACACCTTTCGCCGATTCGCAAGAAGAACCTGTCAACTGCGCCTGCCGGCGAAGCCGAGGGCCAGGTCAACAACCTGCAATTCAGGGTTGCCAGGTTCGAGGGAAGCTCTCCCTGGTCATTTCGGCAGCACGACGATGAACTGTTCTTTGTTCATCGGGGACGCCTGCTTATGAGGTTTCGCGACCGTGAAGAGATTGTCGAGACGGGAGAGTTCATCGTCGTACCGCATGGCGTTGAGCACTGTGCGGTGGCTTTGGACGGGGAGGCGTCTGAAGTGTTGCTGGCAACCACGACTGCTTAGCTTGGCTCCCGCCAGGCGCTGGTCGCGCGCCCCATGGTCCTGGCAAGCATCCGCGGTATCGGAGCGCGGCTTTATGCAGTTAAATACATGTTTCGCCGCTATTAATACAAGGCTGACATGAACTACCGCCAGATCGAGTGCTTCCGCGCCGTCATGCACACAGGCTCGATGACGCTTGCCGCCGCGCAGCTGCACACGTCGCAGCCGAACGTGAGCCGGGCCATCGCGCTGCTGCAGCGCGAGACGCAACTGAATCTGTTCGAACGTGTCGGGCAGCGTGTGGTCCCCACGCCTGAAGCGCAAGCGCTGCTGAAGGAAGTGGACCGCGTTTACGTGGGACTGCAGTCCATCGGTGCGGCGGCGGACCGCATCCGCACGCTGGGAGTTGAAGGCTTGCGAATCGCCGTATCACCCGGCATCAGCATCAGCCCGGTGCCGCGCATCCTGCAGGTCTTTCGCGGACTGCGCCCGCTCGTGCCGGTCGTGGTTCACACGGCCGACTCCGCGACGATCTGCAAGTGGGTGTCGTCCGGCTATTACGAGCTCGGCCTGGTCGGCTACGTCGCGCTGCCGCAGGAGGTCGACACCGAGCTCGTGTATTCGGAGCGTGCCGTGTGCATCGTGCCGCGGGGGCACCGGCTGGGGCGCAAGCGCAAGGTCGGTCCTTCGGATTTGGCCGGCGAGTCGTTCATATCGTTTGCGTCCCCGGACGTGATGCGCGCGGCCATCGACAGAGTCTTCGATCCCGAGGTGCGCAGGCTGGAGATCGAAACTTCGCTGGCGACGGCGGCCTGCGCGATGGTGGCGCGGAGCCTGGGCGTCAGCATCGTGGATCCGGCGATGCTGAGCGAGCTTGCGCTCACGGGCGTGCATGCGCTGGAGTTCGAGCCGGCAATCCACTTCAACTGCCACGTGGTGCGTGCCCGCCAGCAGCCGGCGCAGGCGCTCGTCGCGGACTTCCTCGAGGCCGTGCGCATCGCGGTGGGCGGCCCCGAAAACATCGCTCGCAAGAAGGTCAGCCGATCGCCTGGGTGACCAGGGCCCAGCCGCCCTGGGCAGGCCCCCGCCCCGGCACGCGGCCACGGACCATGATGGTCCCACCGCCGACGCGCGGCAGCCCCAGGCTCTCCAGCCATGGCGACAAACCGCTCATGGTGTACACGTCGACGCGCACGAACCCCTCGGTGTGACGGCAGCAATCGGAGATCAGCACGCGTGCGGCATCGAAATCCGGCGCCGCCACCGGCCCGACGAGATGCCCGTGGCCAAAGCGGCGAAGCACAGCGAAGCCGGCGGCTTGGCCGCCGCGCTCGAGAACAACCGTCCTTTCCTGGGCGAACAAGCGGCGAAGCAGCTCGCCGCGCGGCATGCCCGCGCCACGGGCGTCCATCGCGATCAGAGATTCGACGTCAGCATCTGCCAGCGGCCGCAGGCGGTCCCCCTCACGCCCCGCCAGCGCCGGCAAGGCCGTAAGCACGCCCTGGTGCTGGTCGAGTTCGCCTGTGGGGACAAATCCCAGGCGCTCATACAGGCCGCGGCCTGCCACGGTCGCGTGCAGCAGCACGTCTCGTGGGGACAGGTGATCGAGCAAGGTCTCCATCATGCGATTGCCGATGCGCTGGCCCTGAAGCTCGGGCGCGACGATCACCAGGCCGATGGTGGCGTAGTTCGCCCCAAATTGCCAGGACAGTGCGGTGCCCAATACTTTCCCGTCGCGTTCGGCGACCATGCCTTGCCCTAGCGACAACGCAAACTGCCAGTCCTCGATCCGATGCGGCCAATTGAAGGTGCTGGATAAGGCGTGCGCAGCTGGCAAGTCGCCTGGCTCGAACGGGCGCAGGCGGGCGGCACCGGTGGTGGCGGGGGCTTCGAGGTGCTTGACCGTGATGGTGGTGGAGGCGGATGTCATGCGGTCGAGTATCGGTATGCAGACCCATGCAGTCCAATAAAAATTCCGAGGCCATGCATTCCGATTTGATATGCCAGCCCCACAGTCTACAGACTCCTATCAGGGGTTACCCGTATCCTTTTGGCCTATCAGATCAGTACATATCAATTTTGTATGAATATAGTCAAAACTTATATTTGACCGCATGAAGCGGCGTTCCGATACTCCGGGACATCAAGTCATTCCGATGACTCCAACCAACCCGACGCCCCTAACCATGACCACACAATTGCCCGCGCCTTTGGCCCCAGTGCATGTGGGCTTGATCGTCGAACGCCTCAAAGCCGCCGGCCGTCTGGATCGCCTGTTCATAGACGGTGAGTGGGTCCTGCCCTCAGGGCAATCCCGAGCCAGCGTCATCGACCCGTCGACCGAGGAGCCCGTCGCGCAGATCGCGTTGGGAACCGCTGAAGACGTCGCTGCGGCCGTGGCCGCCGCCCGCTCCGCCTTCGCGAGCTGGTCCGTCAGCTCCGCCGAAAGCCGGGCTTCGCTGCTCGGCCGCATCCACGCCTTGATCCTCGAACGGGCCGAACTGTTCGCCCAGGCGATCTCGCTGGAGATGGGCGCCGCCATCGGGTTTGCGCGCAGCACACAGGTGCCGGTCGCGGCCGAGCACATCCGCGTGGCCCGTGACAATCTCGCCAGCTATCCCTTTCTCACCCACCGGGGGGACATGGCCATCGTGCGCGAGGCCATTGGCGTGTGCGGCCTGATCACCCCATGGAACTGGCCGCTCTACCAGATCACGGCCAAGGT
>NZ_JBFUJO010000041.1:0-25904 GCF_056401355.1 Polaromonas sp. P4_F4
CGGCGGGCAGCCTGCGGTGCTTATATGGACGCCTTCCGTGAGGCAAGTGCTGATTGGAAGTTCTGGCCGGGCGGATTGACTGCTTGCTTATATCCGGCCTTTTCGTTGCAAAGCGGCTTTCAGAACCCTCGCCTTGCTGGCCCCTATGGTGATTCGCGAAGTCGGGGCTTATCTCGGTAAAGGACTTCGCCCCAGGCGTGTCCAAGCACCGCACCAGCTTTACCGACCCACGGTCCGACCGCTTTGCCATCACTTCTTCACCTCACTCGCACACACTCGTTGCGGCCATGCAGGCCGTTATCCGTTTAGCCGTTGACCAAGGCAAGCCCTTGGCCGTTGCACTCAGTCCTTGGCTCGGGCCTTTGAGGCGCCACCGAGCGCCACGCGGGGTCGTAGCGCCGGCCGTTGGCCACCAGTGCCCAGGCCGTTCGCGCCAGCTTGTTCGCAATCGCCACGACCACCACATTGCGGGGTCGCCTCATGAGCAATTTGTCGATCCATGGATCCTTCTTGCCGCTGTTGAGCAAGGAGTTGGCGCCGCTGACCAGCAGCGTGCGGATGTAGGGATCGCCCTTCTTGCTGATCGAGCCCACGCGCACCTTGCCGCCCGTGCCTGCGTGGGCTGGCGTCAGGCCCATGCAGCAGGCGAACTCGCGCGCGTTGCGCCAGCCCGTGCCATCGCCCAGGGTGGCCGTCAGCGCCGTGGCGCCCAGCAATCCGATGCCGGGCATCTCGCGCAGTTGCCTCGCTACAGGCGAGGCTTTTTGCACCGCTTGCAGTTCGTGTTCCACAGCCTGGATGGCTTCGCTGATCTGGCGCAGCATGCTCAGCTGGATGTCCGCCAACTGAGCCATCAAAGGCGGGAGCTGGGTGTCCACGTGGGCGCGTTGCGCGGCAAGCGCCTTCAGCCCGGCCTGCTTGCCCTGGGGCAGGGCCACGCCGAACTCGTTGAGCAGCCCGCGCAGGTTGTTGATGAGGGCTGTGCGCGTGCTCACCCACTGCGAGCGCACGCGGTGCGCAGCCTGCAGCGCCTGCTGCTGGACGGTCTTGACGGGCACCCGGCGGATGTGGCTTTGCTGGGCGGCGACATAGATCGCCCGGGCATCGGCCGCATCGTCCTTGTTGCCGACCACGAAGGCCTGGACCAGGCGCGCCGGCAGCAGCTCGACCTGGTGGCCCAGGGCGGCGAGCGTGCGAGCCCAGTGATGCGAGCCGCTGCAGGCCTCCATGGCGATGCGCCCGGGCTGGCGCTGGGCAAAGAAGTCGGTGAACTTGGCGCGCGTGAGTTTCCTGCGCCTGATCTCTCCGGTCTCCGGCTCGATCCAGTGCACCTGGAACACATTCTTTGCGATGTCGACACCGTAAGTTGTAGCATTCATGGCGGGACCTCCGTCTGAAGTGGTTGGTAAGAACTCCACTTTGGCACTCGATGCCGTTCGATGCGAGGTCCCACCCCCGGTTCGATTGCGGCGCCGAAATCAAAGAGGAAGGCGTCCATACCAATCTCGGTCCAGGCGGGGTCTCGCTCTATTTGGTTTTGCTATGTCTTCGGCACCCGCTCCCCACCCGTGTGGCTGGGCCGAGCAGCGCAGATGGAGGCGAGATCAGGGCCGCAGTTGTTTGAGCCGCAGGCGAGTTCTGCGGACCCCCGCCGGAGTCGAGCAGCGCAGGTTGCCCGTAGCGCAGCGAAGGGACCCAGACTGCGGGTCGCCTTCTCTTTGCTTACTTTTCTCTTGGCGACGCAAGAGAAAGTGAGTCGCCCGCCGGGGCGAGTCCCGGCCAGCCACCCTCAGCAAAAAGCACACTCACCAAAACAAAACAGCCTCGACAAGCCCAGCCCAGCCCGAAGGAAGGAAGAAAGAGGAAGAGGAAAGAAGCCCTATCCCTTGCTAACCTTCACAGGCCGCTTCCAGTTGGGCAGGCTGACCTGCTTGCCGCGCGCCACGCTGAGCGCGCCAGCCGGTGTGTCCTTGGTGATGGTGGAGCCGCCACCCACCGTGCCGCCCTGCCCTATCGTCACCGGCGCCACCAGCACGCAGTTGCTGCCGATATGCACATCGGCCTCGATCACAGTGCGGTGCTTGTTGGCGCCGTCGTAGTTGGCGGTGATGCTGCCCGCACCGTAGTTGACGCGCTCGCCCACGGTGGCATCGCCCAGGTAGGCCAGGTGGTTGGCCTTGGCGCCTTTGGCCAGGGTGGAATTTTTCACTTCGACAAAGTTGCCGATGTGCACTTCAGCGCCCAGTTGGGCACCCGGCCGCAGCCGGGCAAACGGGCCAATCAGCGCGCCCTCGCCGATCTGCACACCCAGCTTTTCGCCGTCGATGTGGGTGAAGGGGTGAATGACCGCCCCGGCGGCAATCGTGGCATTGGCAATCACGCAGTTGGCACCGATGCGCACGCCCTCGCCCAGGCTGACCTGGCCCTGGAACAGGCAATTCACATCGATCTCGACATCCTGGCCGCATTGCAGCGTACCGCGCACGTCGAAGCGGGCCGGGTCAGCCAGCCGCACGCCCTGCTCCATCAGGGCCGTGGCCTGCCTGTGCTGGTAGACGCGCTCCAGCTCGGCCAGCTGCACGGGGCTGTTCACGCCGGCGACCTGCGCTGCATCGGTGATCTGGTGCGCCACCACGGCCACGCCATCGGCCACGGCGAACTTCACGATGTCGGTCAGGTAGTACTCTTTTTGCACGTTCTGGTTGTCCAGCCGGCTGAGCCAGCCGCGCAGCAGGCGGGTGGGCACAGCCATGATGCCGCTGTAGATTTCATGAATGCCGCGCTGGGCCTCGGTGGCATCCTTGTGCTCAACGATGGCCCGCACCTGGGCGGTGGCCTGCGCCCCGGCACGCACAATGCGCCCGTAACCGGTGGGGTCGGCCATGTTCAGCGTGAGCAGCGCCAGCCGCTGGCCGTCGCACTGGTCCAGCAGCGCCCGCAGCGTGTCGGGCTGCGTCAGCGGCACGTCACCCGACAGCACCAGCGTGACGCCGTCGTCGGCCAGCAGCGGCAGGGCCTGCTGCACCGCGTGGCCGGTTCCAAGTTGCGGCTCCTGGCGGACAAAGCGCATATCCGGGCTGCCCGCAGCTTTGGCGTCGCCCATCAGGGCCGCCTCCACGCCCGCCGCGCCGTGCCCGGTGATCACCACCACATGACGAGCCTTCAAGCCGGCCGCCGTGTCAATCACGTGTTGCACCAGTGCACGGCCGCCCAATTGGTGCAACACTTTGGGCAAGGCGCTTTTCATCCGCGTGCCTTTGCCCGCGGCCATGATGACGACATCAACTGAGGTTGCCATGAAGTTTCCTGTTAATTTTTGGATAAGGGGGCATTCGGGCCCGGCGGCACAGACCGGGCTGAACCGTTTCATCCGGATTATCGGTGTGCTGGCACTGGCCTGCCTCTTGCCGGCCTGCAGCGCCCTGAAAATTTTCTACAACCAGGCGCCGGACGTTGCCTACTGGTACCTGGATGGTTATATCGACTTCACCGGCGCGCAAAGCCTGCAGGTCAAGGACGATCTCGGCAAACTCCAGGCCTGGCACCGTCAGACCCAGTTGCCGGCTTATATCGACACCCTTCGCAGGCTGCGGCAGCGCATGCCCGCGGACATGGACGCCGCCCAGGCCTGTGCGGTATTTGCCGATGTGCGCAGCAAGCTTGTCGCGGTTTCTCACCGGGCCGAACCGGTGGCTGTGGCACTCGTGGGCACGCTGCAAACCAGCCAGTTGACGCAACTGGAGCGCCAGTGGGCCAAGGGCAATGCAGATTACCGGGAGGCATTCCTGGAGGGCTCACCCAAAAAAGGCCGCGACAAGCGCTACAAGCAGGTAGTCAGCCGCGCCGAGAGGCTCTATGGAACCCTGGAGGAAAAACAGCTCGCCGTGATTGGCCAGCGGATGGACCAGTCGCGCTTTGATGCGGCCTTGTTTTATGCCGAAAAACTGCGGCGCCAGCAGGATGTCCTGCAGACCTTGCGCGCCCTGGTGGCGGAGCGGGCCAGCGTGGAAAAAACGCGGCTGGCCGTACGCGGGCTGCTGGAGCGATGGCTCCACTCGCCCATCCCCGCACATCGCGACCACCTGGAAGGGTTGACGCAGGAGAGCTGCCAAACATTTGCGGCCCTGCATAACAGCACCACGCCGGCGCAACGCAGCAAAGCGATCGAGACCCTCGATGCTTATGAGCAGGACCTGAGGACGTTATCAAGCCCCCAGGGCACCCAAAAATCCTGATTCGACGGGTGCCAGGCCGAGCGGCGCACCGCGCTTGCATCGCCGCTCAGGTCGCCACGTCATCCACGCGGGCCCCTGGCTGCCGGCCCTCGCCTACATCGCCTACAACTACAGCAGCGGCACCTTGCCGGGTGGGGTGTCGTAGTAATCGGCAATGCGCTCCAGCGACCGGGTGTTAAGCAGGCGAAGCCGCCCATTCTGCAGCTCATAAAGACCCAGCTTGCGCAACCGCCGCAAGGTCTTGTTGGTGTGCACCAGGGATAAACCCAGTATGTCGGCAATGTGTTGCTGGTTGATGGGAAACTCCACCGAACCGTCTTCTGCCAGCCCGATGCGCTCCAACCGGCGGTAAAGATGCATCAGCAGCATCGCCACGCGCTCGGTCGCATTGCGCCGGCCCGCAGTGAGCAGGTTGTCGTCCACCATGCCCTCCTCGCGCGCCGACAGCCAGGTGATGTCGTACCCCAGGCTGGGATTTTGCCGAAACAGCTCCCAGAGTCCGTCGCGCGGAAATACACACAAGGTCACATCCGTTACCGCCTCGATGCCGTGCATGGGCCCATCGGAAAACCTTTGCTGCAAACCAATGAGGTCGCCCGGCAACAGGAAGTTCAGGATCTGCCGACGGCCATCAGTCAGGGTCTTGTAGCGAAATGCCCAACCGGAATAAAGCGTGAAGAGTTTGCCGATGGGCTTTTTTGCTCATACACGATGGTGCCCCCCGCAGGAACCATTGACGTCCCGCTGCGAAAGCCCTCGATAAACGCCAGCTCCTCCGCGGTGACGGGCGTGAAGGCCTCCGTCTGGCGAAGGCGGCAGGCGATGCAAGCCGGCGGACAGCTTGAAGGGGATAGAGGCGCGGCGGCCATAAGAAGAGGTGGATATCAAGGCAGGAAGCCTGTGTCTTTTGACATTGTCCCGTTTCTTACTACCTGCTACATTTTCCGTCATTGATGCAAAAACCAGCACCCCTCACGAAGTTCTGTTCGTCAGCACCATCGCGCCCGAAGCGCCCATCGGCATCGTTGCGCAGATCGCGGGCAAAGCACGCATTGCCAACAAGGCGCGTGACATCACGGGGCTGCTCATTTTTGACGGCATGCGCTTTTGCGAGCAGCTCGAAGGCCTTGAAGAAGACATTCTGGCGCTGCTGGAGCGGATTCGCCAGGACCCGCGGCACACCAGTGTCAAGTTGCTACATCATGGCCCCCTGCCCGAACGCAGATTCAAGTGCTTCAGCATGGGTTACGCGCCTGTGGAGGATGTCGATGTATTGGGCAGGCTTGAGCAACTGCAAGGGCTGGCAGCCGTCGGCGCCTTCGTGGAGATACTCTCCACACTGGATCTGGAGTCCTGAGCCGGCACAAGGCCTGCAAGATCTGCAAGACCTGCGAGATTGGCAAGACCTTCGAGCCCCAAGCGCTCAGCCTTGCGGCACAGGCCGCCCCGCCGTGATCCATGAACGGGCGGGTCAAGCAGTGGGTCAGACAAGGAGCCAGGAGTGCATCTGACGAGCGCTCCCAATGGCCACGTCAACGACCACCGCAAAGACTACGGCAACAACCACCTCAGCCCTGCAACGCAGCCCACATCTCCTTGTCCCGCTCGGCCGTCCAGATGCGCGGGTTCTTGATGCCGCTGGCTTCGTCAAAGGCGCGGCTCACATCAAAAGGCAGGCAGTGTTCGTAGATGAATACGTGGCCAAACACCGGGTCCATGCTCTTGCGGGTGTGGTCCATCGCCGCTTTAAGGTCCATGCCGGCGGCGGCGGCTTCCTTGCCCGCCTGGTACAGGGTCTCGACCCAGCGCTTGGTGTAGTCCAGCGCCTTGTTGACGTTGGCGGCGCCCTTCATGGCCTCGCCGCGGCCCGGCACGATGGCCTCGGCTTGTAGCGCGCGCAGGGCCTCCAGTGTGGCGGGCCATTCCTCCAGCTGCGCATCGCCGGTGTACACGCCCGCTTCGTATTCGACCAGGTCGCCCGAGAACAGCACCTTTTCTTCCTCCACCCAGGCAATCGTGTCGCCGCGCGTGTGGCCCGGGCCCGGGTGCCAGATCTGCACCTTGACGCCGCCCAGGTCCAGCACCAGCTTGCCCGCCACCTCCCCTTTGGCGGGGTTGCCACCGGCAATGACCATGGTGGGCCAGGTCAGGCCCGGCACGCTTTCGGCGTTGCGAAAGAGGCGCGGAAAGCGCTCCATCTCGCTTTGCATGTCCTGCGCGCCGCGCTCCGCGATCAACTCACAGGTGCCCTGGCTCGCGATGATTTCCGTCGCCCCTTCGGCCAGATAGGCGCTGGCGCCGAGCACGCGGACGGCGTGGTAGTGGGTCAGCAGCACGTACTTGATGGGCTTGTTGCTGATGGTGCGTATGCGCGCAATCAGGTCCTGCGCCATGGCGGGCGTGGCCGTGGCGTCGCTCACCATGATGAATTTGTCGCCGATGATCACGCCCGAGTTCGGGTCGCCCTCGGCGGTGTAGGCCCAACAATGTGCGCTGAGCTGCTCAAACGTGATGGTTTTGTCCGTCAGGTCGGACTGCGAGGCGAAGGCTTTGGACATGGGGTTCCTGTTTTCCGGTGTGGGGGGCCGCTCAGTGCAGCTCAATTCCGCTCAGGGCGCTGCGGTGGCGAATGCACGCCATTTTACTTAACCGTAACTGGTTACGCATTGTTAAACCACCACCCATGTGGCCGCATGGGAAAGCATCGAACGCTCACCCTTTCGTGAAGGTTTCGCCACGGTTGCGCCGGGCTTGCGCTAAGGTTGCGCCATGGCCACTCCCAAAGACGACTTTGCAATCTACTGCTGTGAACTGCTGTCCGGCGTCGGGCCGTGCGTCGCCAGGCGCATGTTTGGCGGCTACGGCATCAGCACCTCGGGCCTGACGCTGGCGCTGGTGGCCGATCTGGGGGGCGGGGAAAAACTCTGGCTCAAGGCCGATGCAGATACCCGCGGCCGGTTTGAAGCCGCGGGCTGCGAACGCTTTACCTATGACATCACACGCAACGGCGAGCGCGTGGCGCACAGCCTGAACTATTACAGCGCCCCCGAGGAGGCGATGGAGTCCGCTCAGTTGATGCTGCAGTGGGCGCGCTTGTCGCTCGATTGCGCATTGAAGGCGCGCTCTGCCAAATCACCGCGCGCGCGGGTGGCCAAAAAAACCACCGCAAAACCGGTCAGCGCAACCTCGACCGCCGCCGCCACACCGCCGGCCAAGCCGCGCGCCAGCCGGCCCACCGCACCGCCCACCAGGCCGAGCGCCAGGCGCAAGTCAAGCAGGGGCTGAACCACGCCTGCGCGCCAGCCTGTGGCCTTCGCCGGCGCGGGGTGGGCGGCTGCGGCGGGCTCCCAGTTGAAGTAGGCCGACGACGCATGGCCCATGCCAAAAGATTCCATCACCACCGTTTCGCCGGGCGACAGCGACAGGCTTTCGCCGCGGCTGAGGAAGTGATCACCGGCGCGCACGCGCAGGTCGTGGCCGGCGTTGCTGAAGGTCACCCATACCCGGCCGTGCGCGATCCGCAGAACGCCGGCCTGGCGGGCATGCAGGGTCAGCGCCCGGTCCGCACCCAGCTTCCAGCAGCCGGGCAGTCCTTCAGCCCGGGCCGTGGCGGCATCGGTTGCCTGGGGCAGGTAGTGGTTGCCTGAATGATGAGCAATTGCGTGGTCCATGGTGTTCTCCAGAAAAGACCTGAATTCGTTGACGGGAATGAATGATCTCGCGGGGGGGCTTCCCCGTCCAATGAAATCGCGGTACGCTATTCATTCCATAAACGCATCAATCACTCCACCTCCCACCCTACCCCCACCCCACTCCGCATGCTGCATTCGCAAACCCACTTACGCTCCCGGCCAATTTCGGCCGGCCAGCTGCGCGCCTTCGAGGCGGTCGCTCGCCATCTCAATTTTCGCGCCGCCTCCGAAGAGTTAGCGCTCACCCAGTCGGCCGTGAGCCGCCAGATCCAGGCGCTGGAAGAAGACGTCGGCGTCAGCCTGTTTCACCGTCACACCCGGGCGGTGGAGCTCACCGGTGCGGGCGGCACCTTGCTGCGGGCGGTCACACCGTCGCTGGAGCGTATTGACGGCGCGGTGCGGCAGATCCGCCAAAGCGCCGGGCGCAAAAGCGTGGCGCTCACCACTTTTGCATCGTTCGCCTCGATGTGGCTGATTCCCCGGCTCGAGGTTTTTCAGCGGGAGAACCCCGACATCGACATCCGGATTGATGCGTCGGACGTTGCGGTGGACCTCGATGTTTCGGACCTGGACCTGGCCTTGCGCTATGCCCCGGCCAGCCACATGCCGCCGCACGCCATCCGCCTGTTTGGCGAGCAGATCACGCCGGTGATCAGCCCCTGGCTGCTCAAGAGCGGTCCGCGTCTGAAAAAGCCGGATGACCTGGCGCATTTCACCTTGATCGAAGCGGGCGACGCGCACCGCACGCACTTTGAATGGCTGACCTGGCGCCGCTGGATGGACCAGCACGCCACACCCAAGCTGGAGGCCAAGCGCTGGCTGTACTTCAACTACGCCTACCAGATGGTGCAGGCGGCGCTGACGGGCCAGGGCGTGGTGCTGGCACGCCTGCCGCTGATTGCCGAAAGCCTGGCCTCGGGCGACCTGGTTGAGCCCCTGCCGCACCTGCGCCTGGAGTCCCCCATGGCGTACTGGCTGATCATCGGCCCGCGCAATGTGGCGCGCCCCGAAGTGCTGGCGTTCTGCGAGTGGCTCAAGGCGCAAGGCGCGCAGACCCGCCACGCGATTGGCGATGTGCCCGACGCCGACACGGTGGACAACCTGGACTAGAAGTAGGGCCCCCACGCTTTTCACTTCGTGTAATGCGCTGCCCCCCGGGGGGGCGCTGCGCCTGCGGCCCGGCTAAGCCGGTTCCGCGGCCCTGGCTGGTATGGGAGATCCGTGCCGTATGGCGTGCCGGTTTGCCCCACACGCTTTTCACTGCGTGTAATGCGCTGCCCCCCGAGGGGGCGCTGCGCCTGCGGCCCGGCTAAGCCCAATACAGTTCAGTTAGCACACCGCATGCAGTGCCCCTTATCTCCTTCCCCCGCTGGGGGAAGGCCGGGATGGGGGCTCACGGCGTGGGCGTCGAGCCACCGTGCTTGGCTGGTCGCCGCTGGCCCCCACCCCACCCCAACCCTCCCCCGGAAGGGGAGGGAGCTTCACGGGGCTTTAACTGAACCGTATTGCGGCCAAGCCGGTTCCGCGACCCTGGCTGGAAAGATACAGCCCCCACGCTCCCCACTTCGTGTGGTTCGCTGCCCCCCGAGGGGGCGCTGCGCCTGCGGTCTGGCAAAGCCAGTCCCGCGGCCCCTGCTGGGGTGGGGAGCCCTTTATTGCGTGCAGGGTTCAGGGTTGCGTCGTATGGCGCTTCAGCAGCCGGCCCGCGCGGGCCTGCACTTTGGCGCTGGATGCATCGGCGGTGCCGGCCGCATAGGCTAGTTCGCCATTGACGAAGACTTTCTCAATGCCTTCACACAGCGCGATCGGGTCCTCGTAGGTGGCCACGTCGCGCACCCGGGCCGGGTCCAGCACCACCACGTCGGCATGCCAGCCGGGCTGCAGCTGCCCGCGCTGGTGCAGCCGGAAATTGCGTGCCGACAGGCCGGTCATCTTGTAGATGGCGGTTTCCAGCGAAAACAGTTTCTCTTCGCGCCAGTAGCGCGCCAGCACGCGCGGAAACGCGCCCCACAGGCGCGGATGCGGATGCTGGTCATGCGGCAAGCCGTCCGAGCCGATCATGGTCAGCGGGTGGGCCACGACGCGCCGCACGTCGTCTTCGTGCATCTGAAAATAGCAGGCGCCTCCGGGCTGCAGGCGGCGGCATACCGTCTTCTGGTCAACGCCCCACTCGGCCGCAATCGAGGCCAGCGTGCGGCCCGTCATTTCGGGGTGCGGCGTGGACCAGCTCACCAGCACGTCGATCACGCCATCGACCAGGTCCTCACGCAGCACGGTGGAACCGGCCACATAGGGGTAGACGTCCATGGCCACCGGCTGGCGGCGGGCGAGCGATTCAATCAGCGGCAGGGTCTGCTGCGTGCGGCCCCAGTTGGCGGGCCCGGCGCATTTGTGGTGCGACACGATCAGCGGCACACCGGCGCTGAAAGCCGTGTCGCCCGCCTCGTGCAGCGCTTCCACGATGGTCGCCATTTCATCGCGCAGGTGGGTGCTGTAGACCCCGCCAAAACGCGACACCACCTGGGCCAGGCGCACCACTTCCTGCGCCGGTGCGGCAAAGGCCGGTTCGTAAAAAAGGCCTGACGACATGCCGGTCGCGCCGCTCTCCATGCACTGCGTGAGCAGCGCGCACATGGCGTCGAGCTCGCTGGCACTGGCCGCGCGGGTCAGGTCGCCCATGCAGGCAAAGCGCAGGGTGGTGTGGCCGATCAGCACGGCGACATTCACCGCCGGCTGCGCCTGGGCGATGGCGCGCTCATAGCTCGGGATGGAGTCAAACCGGAACGAATCGGCGCCGAGCAAATTCAGTGGCGGCTCGGGGTTGTCGACAATGAAAGGCAGCAGTGAAATGCCGCAGTTGCCGGTGATGACGGTGGTGATGCCCTGCGACACCTTGGGCAGCATGTCGGGCTGCTTGAGCACGATCGCATCGTCGTGCGTGTGCACATCGATAAAGCCGGGGGCGATGGCCAGGCCGGTGCAATCGATAGGGGCCACCTCTTGCGGCGCAAGGCCTTCGGGCAACAGCCGGAAGAGTTGGCCGTCCAGATTTTCGCCCAGCGCCGCAATGCGGCCGTCCAGCAGCAGCACGTCGCCAATCCAGCCTTCGGCGCCGGTACCGTCGATCACCAGGCCGTTCTGAAGCAAGGTTGCGCGCGTCATTTGAGTTTGCTTTCGTTGACGGCGGTGACCGTATCCCAGTCGAGCCGGGGATAGTGCCGCATGTCCACGCCGCGCGTGCTGAGCACATCGCGCACGCCGCCCAGGCGCTTGACGGCCAGGTCGCCCAGGCGCTGCGCCACCAGCACGGTGACGATTTCAATCACGGTGAGGTGCACCAGGTAGGCCTCGGTGCCCACATGCATGACCGGGTCTTCCGGCACATGGATGCCCAGCACAATGTCGGCCCGCTCGGCCAGTGCGGTTCCCTGCTGGGTCAGGGCAATCACCGTGGCGCCCTGCGAGCGGGCCACGTCCACCGCTTCGAGCAGCGACGGCATGCCGCCCACGTGCGAGATGGCAAACACCACGCCCTGCTTGCCGATGGTGGCCGCGGACACCAGCTGCAAGTGAATGTCGAGGTAGGCGTTGGACACCAGCCCCAGCCGGAACAGCCGGGCCTGCATGTCGGAGGCCATGAAGCTGGAGGTCACGCCGACGCTGTAGCAATCCACCCGGCTGGCGCGCACGATGGCGTCGGCCGCCGCTTCCACCGCAGCCACGCTGAGCTGAGCCTGCACGCCGCTGACGGCCGTGGCAGCGCCCTTGATGACCTTGGAGATGACCTCCGCGGCGTCGTCATGCAGCTGCACCCGGCGGTGCAGGGGTGAGCCGCTGACGGCCATCTCCTGGGCCAGCGCGAGCTTGAACTCGCGCAGGCCCGGGTAGCCCAGGTCGCGGCAGGTGCGCATGACAGTTGGCACCGAGCTGCCGGCGCGCTGCGCCAGCTGCTCAAAACTTTCATCGAGCACCCGCTGCGGGTCTTGCAGGATCAGCGCCAGCACCTTGCGCCGGGAGGTGGGCGCGCTTGCGATGACCTCGGCAATTTTGGCAAGCACTTTGGAGGTCATGGCGTGAGGTAGGAAAGGTAGGGGAACATCAAGAAAAAAAGATCAGGGATGGCTCGGAAACAAATCAGACACGGGTCAAAGGCTCAGAAACAGGTCACGAGGGCATCGCACACGGTGTAGTTCTCATCCACCACGGGCATCCAGCGCCATTTGTCAAACGTGGTGCAGGGGTGCGAAATGCCCAGCGCCACCAGGTCGCCCACCTTGAGCGCCGCATGCTCGGGGCCGGTGCCGCGCAAATAGGCATGCTGGTCGTTCAGGCCGCCGATCTTCCAGTCGGCGGGCGCACCGGTGACGCCGCGGTCGCCGGGTTTGCAAAAGCCCAGCGGAACGGGCAAATCCAGATCGTAGGAAATGTCGCGCTTGCCGACCGCCAGAATCGCCAGACCCGGCTCGGGGCAGGACTGCACCGCCGCCCAGACTTCCAGCGCGGCCTGCAGGCCATCGGCGCAGCCGAGGCGTGAATTGACGGTGCTCACCATGCGTTTGTAAAAACCGTGGTCATGCGTGACGTAGCAGCCCGAGCGCAGCAGGCCGCGCACCGGGCGCAAGAGTTCGGGCTTGAGCCGGTTGGCCACCAGATCAAAAATCGCCGAGCCACCGGCCGAGACCAGCACTTCCTCATTGTCGAAAAAACTCTGCTGGTCGCAGGCGATGGCAATGTCGCACACGCGCTGCATCAGCGCCGCGGCATAGGCTTCATCGGGCGCTGACTGCCCGGTGGCGCCCAGGCCTTCGTAGCACTCGATGCCGACCAGGCGGCAAGCCGGGCTGGCATGAATGCGTTGGGCCAGCGTCAGGGCATCGTGCTGGTTGCGGCAGCCGGTGCGGCCGCCGTCAACACCGATTTCCAGCAGCACCTCGAAGGGCCGCACCGGCGTCTGTGCGCCCTCGTCTTTTTGCAGCAGGTACCAGACCTCAATGAGCTCCAGCTGTGCTACCGAATCCATCAGGAAGGCAATGCGCAGGCCTGCGTACTCGCGCTGCATGTCCTGGATGCCGGCGAGGTCTGCCGCGGTGAAGACCTGGTTGGCAATCATGCAGCGACGCGCGCCCGCCGAGACGCCGGCACGCAACTGGGCGACGGTGGCAAAGGTCAGGCCCCAGGCACCCGCATCGAGCTGGCGCTTGAGCAGTTGCGGCGACATGGTGGTCTTGCCATGCGGCGCCATGTCGATGCCCCGGTCGGTGGCGAAGCGCTGCATCCAGGACAGGTTGTGCTGCAGGGCCTGCTGCTTGACCAGCGCCACCGGCAGCGGCAGGTCGCCGTCGAGCACGCGCCAGTGCTGGGCGGCAATCTGCGAACGGCGCAGCGCAGGGCTGGTGTGCGGAAATCCCTTGAAGGAGCGGTCGATCTGCGGATCGAGAATGTCTTGCAGTGTGGTCATGAATGAGTCTTTGATTATCAGGCGGCCATCAACGAGGTGTTGATGACGATGTCGTCGCGGATGCAGGCCTTGAAGCGGCCCTGCCCCATGTCGCGCAACTCGGGGCGGGCGCCCGCGCAAGCCTCGATCGCGTGCGGGCAGCGGGTACGAAACACGCAGCCGGAAGGCGGGTTCACGGGGCTGGGAATGTCGCCCTTGAGCGCAACGCGCTCGCTCTTGTGCTCCGGATCGGGCTTGGGCGAGGCGGCCAGCAACGCCTGCGTGTAGGGATGCAGCGGCCGCGCAAACAGCTCGGCGGTGGGCGCCACCTCCATCACCCGGCCCAGGTAGAGCACCACCACGCGGTCGCACAGGTATTCCACCACATCCAGGTCATGCGAGATGAACAGCATGGTCAGCGAGAGCCGGTCGCGCAGGTCGCACAGCAGGTTGACCACCTGCGCCTGGATGGACACGTCCAGCGCGGACAGGGGCTCGTCGGCCACGATGAATTCAGGCTCGACGGCCAGGGCGCGCGCCACGCCGATACGCTGGCGCTGGCCGCCGGAAAACTCATGCGGGTAACGGTCGGCGTGCTCGGCGCGCAGGCCCACCAACGCCAGTAACTCGGCGATGCGCTTGTTTCTGGCCTCCTTGCCTTTGGCCAGGCCATGCACCTGCAGCGCCTCCCCAAGGATGTCCTTGACGCGCATCTTGGGGTTCAGGCTGGCGTAGGGGTCCTGGAAAATCATCTGCAGCTTGCTGCGCAGGGTACGCATGCGGCTGCTGGAGGCGGCTCCGAGGTCTTCGCCCCGGTACAGCACCTGGCCCGACGTGCCCTCGATCAGGCGCAGCAGCGTGCGGCCTATGGTGCTTTTGCCGGAGCCGGATTCCCCGACCAGCCCCAGCGTTTCACCGGGCTGGATCATGAAGGACACGTCGTCCACCGCGCGCACGGGTTTGGCCGGCGCACCGAAATAGCGGTGCAGGTTCTTGACTTCGATCAGCGGGGCACTCATGCGGTCTCCACAGGAAGAGTTGGAACAGTTGCAGTCTCGCGGACCAGGATGCAGCGTGCGCTGCGGTGCGGGCCGGCACTTTCCAGCGCCGGCATGGCCTCCCGGCAGGCCGCCAGGGCATGGTCACAGCGGGGCTCGAACGCGCAGCCGGGCGGCGGCGCGAGCGGGCTGGAGACCTGGCCCCGAATGGCGTACAAGCGGCGCTTGGCACCCACCTCACCGGCGGCCAGTTCGCGCTTGCGCTGCTGCGCCGGCAGGCAAGCCAGCAGGCCTTGGGTGTAGGGATGGCGCGGCAAGGCAAACAGCTCGCGCACGGGCGCCGACTCGACGATGCGGCCCGCATACATCACCGCCACGTCGTCGGCATGGTGCGCGACGACACCGAGGTTGTGCGTGATGAACAAAATGCTCATGCCGGTCTCGGCCTGCAGGCGGCGCATCAGCTCCAGGATCTGCGCCTGGATGGTCACATCCAGCGCGGTGGTCGGCTCGTCGGCAATCAGCAGCGTGGGGTTGCAGGCCATGGCCAGCGCAATCATCACGCGCTGGCGCATGCCACCCGACAGCTGGTGTGGGTACTCGTGAAGGCGCTGCGCGGCGGCCGGGATCTCCACCAGCTCCAGCATGCGCAGGGCATGGGCTAGCGCGGCGCTGCGGTCCAGCCCCATGTGCAGGCGCACCGACTCGGCAATCTGCTCGCCCACTGTGAAGACGGGGTTCAGGCTGGTCATGGGCTCCTGGAAAATCATGGCGATTTCATTGCCGCGGATACGGCGCATGGCCGGCTCGGGCAGGGCCAGCAGGTCCAGGGTTTCGCCAGCGCGGTTGGTGAAAAGCGCCTGGCCGCTGACCTGCGTGACGGCGGTGCGTGACAGCAGGCGCATCAGGGTCAGGCTGGTCACCGATTTGCCGGAGCCGGACTCGCCCACCAGCGCGGTGGTTTTGCCGGGGCGGATGCTGAAGCTGACGTCGGCTACCGAGCGGATCAGGCCTTCGTCGGTGTCAAAAAAGGTGCTCAGATGGCGGACATCGAGGCGCGGGGTAATCGACGAGGTACCGGACGCGGTAGACGGAGCATTGGAAGAGGTGATGGGCGAATTCATGGGGTCTGGCCTCTGATTGTTCACAGCGACTTCTTGAGCCGCGGATCCAGCAGGTCGCGCACACCGTCGCCCAGCAACTGCAGCGACAGCGCGGTCAGGATGATGGCGAGACCGGGAAATAAAACGATCCAGAGCGCTTCATGCGCATACTGCTGGCTGCCGGCCACCATGGTGCCCCAGGTCGGAATCTCGGGCGGCACACCCACACCGAGGAAGGACAACGCGGCCTCCGCCAAAATGGCATAGGCAAAGATGAACGAGGCCTGCACCAGGATGGGCGACATCAGGTTGGGCAGGATGTGGCGCCACAGGATGCGGGGCGTCGACACACCCACGGCGCGCGCGGCCTCGACAAACAGCAGTTCACGCACCACCAGGGTCGAGGCGCGCACCACGCGGGCGACGCGCGGCGAGTACACCAGCACCAGAGCCAGCACCACATTGAGCATGGAGGGGCCCAAAATGGCCACCAAGGCAATGGCCAGCAGGATGTCGGGCAAAGACATCATGGCGTCCACGACCCGCATGATGGGCGCGTCCAGCCGCCGGAAAAAACCCGCCACCAGGCCAAACAGCGTGCCGAACACAATAGCGCCCATGGCGGTCAACGCGGCAATCGTGAGCGAATAGCGGCCGCCGAAGGCAATGCGCGCAAACAGGTCGCGGCCCAGCTCGTCGGTGCCCAGCAGATGGCTGACCGTCGGCACCGACAGGCGCTCGCGCACCGCGGTTTCATTGGGGTCGTAGCCGGTGATCACATTGGCCAGCAGGGCGACCAGCACCACGACCAGCAGGCAGATGCCGGCGGCCAGCACGATGCGGCGGCGGAACAATTTTTTGAGGGTGAGCGGAATTTTCATGGCGATCAATACTTCACGCGGGGGTCGACCACCATATAAAGCAGGTCGGTCAGGAAATTGACCACCACATAAATCATGGCAATCACCAGCAGCGCGCCCTGGATCACCGGGTAGTCGCGCCGCAGCACGGCGCTCACCACCAGGTTGCCGACACCGGGCAGGCCGAACACGGTTTCGGTCACCACCGCGCCGCCGATCAGCAGCGCCACGGTCAGGCCCAACACCGTGACGATGGGCACCAGCGCGTTGCGCAGCGCATGCTTGAGCACGACGACTTTTTCAGACAGGCCCTTGGCACGGGCCGTGCGCACATAGTCTTCACCCAGCACGTCGAGCATGGAAGCGCGCGTGAAGCGGATGATCAGCGCGGAGTTGAGCACGCCCAGCACCACCGAAGGCAGCACCAGGTAGTGGACGCGCGCCATCAAGGTGGCACCCGGGTCGCCGTAGCCGGACACCGGAAACCAGCCCATGGACACCGCAAAAATCTGCATCAGCACCAAGCCGAACCAGAAGCTGGGAATGCTGGCACCCAGCATCGCAAAGCCGGTGAGAAGCTGGTCGATGAACTTGCCGCGAAAGACCGCCGAAACAATGCCGCAAGGCACACCAATCGCCGCGGCGATGAAGAGGGACAGCAGCGCCAGCAGGGTCGTGGGTTCGGCCCGCTCCCACAGCGCCTGCGTGACCGGGCGCTGCAAAAAGATGGACTGGCCGAGGTTGCCCTGCGACAGCTCCTTGAGCCAGTAGCCGAACTGCACCGGCAGCGGTTTGTCCAGGCCATACTCTTTTTGTACGCGGGCAATGTCTTCGGCCGTGGCCTGGTCGCCCAGCAGCACCGTGACGGGGTCACCCGACGCGGCGCGCGTGAGCACAAACACGAGGACCGCCACGAGCGCCATGACGACCAGCATGCCCATGATGCGTGACAACAAATATCGGGTCATAACTTTGCTCTATCCAAAAGGGGTGAAATCTTTTTATCCATTCGAATGCGTCCCCGTCAACATCACTAAACCCGGCCCAAAACGAAGCGAAACAAAAACCAGTCAAGCCGCGGAACCGGCTCTGCCGGGCCGCAGGCGCAGCGCCCCCGAGGGGCTGGAGCCTGCGGCTCCAAAGCTGCTTGAGCAGCTTTGGACAGGCGACAGAGGCGAAGCGTCTCGCGAGCCGCGGCCTGCAAGGCCTCGCGCAGTACGCGAAGCGACAAGCGTGGGGGCTCAATTCTTCAGGCCGGTATTCCAGAAGAAGGGCCAGGTCGAAGGCACATAGCCCTGCAGCGCCGGCGATCTGGCCGACAGGCTGTTGAACTTGCCGACATTGATGTAAGGCACTTCGTCGTACACCACCTGCTGCACGGCACCCCACAGCGCGCCGCGCTTGGCGGGGTTGGTTTCCTGATTCAGGGCGGCCAGCGCGGCCTGCTTGGCCGGCGACGACCACCAGCCCGGCGCACCGTCACCGAGTTGCGGCGGCGACAGCATGGGCTCGGGGAACTGGCCCGAATGGGTGATGTAGATGTCCCACAGCTTGGCGTCGTTGCGGCGCTGCACCAGCGTGGCCCAGTCGACCACGTTGAGCTCGGCCTTGAAGCCGGCGCGCTTGAGCTGCTCAGCCATGATCAGCGCCATGTTGTAGTGGAAGTCGTACTGGCGGCTGGTCAGGATGCGGATGGTTTCGCCCTTGTAGCCGGCCTGTGCGGCCTGGCCCTTGGCCTTGGCGGCATCCCGCTCGTTGTAGCTGGCCGAACCGGCGGCAGAATAAAACGGCGTGCCCTTGGGGAAATGGTTGGGTTCGGCCACAAAGAAACGCGTGTCGCCAAAACCGGCGGCCAGCATTTCGCCTTCGCCGAAGCTGGTCTGCACGGCCTTGCGCACCGGCAGCGAGGCCATCACGCCCTCCTTGGTGTTGAACACAAAGTAAGGAAAGCCAAACGACGGCGTCAGGATGGGAACGGTCTTGCCGGCCGACTTCTCCAGGCGGTTCAGCGCCTCGGTGGGCAGCAGGTCGGCGAAGTGGTACTGGCCGGCCAGCGAGCCCTCGACACGCGTATTGGCATTGGGCACGGGAATGAAACGCAGCTCGTCGGCAATCGCGGTTTTCTTGCCGCCGTAACCGCTGGGCGCTTCCTTGCGCGCGCTGTACTGGTCAAAGCGCGTGAGCAGCACATACTGGTCGGGACGGCGCTCCTTGAATTTGTAGGGGCCGGTGCCGACGTACTCTTTCAACGGCGTGGCGATCGACTCCTTGGCCATGATGGCGGCCATGCCGGAGGGCAACGCCAGCTGCGGCAACAGGGGGGCATACGGCGCCTTGAGGGTGATCTCGACACCGTGGCTGCCGTTGGCCGACAGGTCGGCAATTTCCTTGGACAGCGCCTTGCCGCGCGGCGACACGTCCATCCAGCGTTTCAGGCTGGCCACCACATCGTCGGCATTGAGCTCGCGGCCATTGTGCAGTTGCACGCCCTTGCGCAGCGTGATGCTGTAGCGCTTGCCGTCGGCCGACACCTTGGGCAGGCTCTCGGCGAGCATGGGCACCATTTTCCAGTTCGCATCAAAGGTGTAGAGCGGCTCGTAGACATGCTGCATGATGGTGCCCACCAGATCGGCGGTGGAGGCCATCGGGTCCAGCGTCTGCGGCTCGGCGATCATCGCCAGGTTGAGGGCCGATTTTGAAAGCGCCTGCGCTTGGGCACCCATCGGCAACAAAGCCGAGCCACCCACCACCAGCGCCAAAGCCACCGCCTTGCGACGGCTGATCCAGAATTTTTGCAGCATGCCGATCTCCTTAAAAGTGAAAGTATTTTTCAATTCGCAAAGAATATGCCAGCAATAATTCGCAGAAAATCGGTAAAAACCCTAGGCCTAATCTATAAATATGAAAATATATTTCAGTTTTGGGTTTAAGCTGCATGACCTTGGGGCGCGGCGCCCTCCCCTTCGCACCAGTCTGGTGTTTTCTGCTGTTTACCCCTATTCACCCTAACCAGGAGCTTTCCACATGTCCGCACTTGAATACTTTGGCAACCCCCCGATGGCCTCCGACCACCAGCCGCGTCCGTTTTCACCCGCCGTGCGCGCCGGGGACTTTGTCTATGTCTCGGGCCAGGTGCCGGCCGATGAAAAAGGCGAAATCGTGCAGGGCGGGATTGAGGTGCAGACGCGCCAGGTCATGAAAAACCTCTCTGCGGCCCTGGCGCTGGCCGGCTGCACGCTGGACGATGTCTGCAAGACCACGGTGTGGCTGCAGGATGCACGCGACTTTGGCAGCTTCAACCGTGTCTACATGAGCTACTTCGGCGACAAGAAGCCGGCGCGCTCTACCACCGAGGCGCGGTTGATGGTGGATGCGCGGGTTGAAATTGATGTGGTGGCTTACAAGCCGCGTGGGTAATCTGCATCACCCTTTTGCTTGTTCGCCCAATGAATACAGTAGCAGTCAGCTATTGAATTCATAGCGCTCTTTCTTTCTTGAGGGCTGAGGCCGGGTCTCGCCCCGGCGGGCGACTCACTTTCTCTTGCGTCGCCAAGAGAAAAGTAAGCAAAGAGAAGGCGACCCGCAGTCTGGGTCCCTTCGCTGCGCTGCGGGCAACCTGCGCTGCTCGACTCCGGCGGGGGTCCGCAGAACTCGCTACGTTGCACTTCGCTCAAACAACTGCGGCCCTGATCCCGCCTCCATCTGCGCTGCTCGGCCCAGCCACACGGGTGGGGAGCGGGTRCCGAAGACRTACCAAAAAACCAAATACAAGKAAACCAATACAAACAAGGACACGCCAMGGCGTGTCCTTGTGGTTTTCGGACTTCGGACTCCGGTATTTGGGCTGCTCCTCTCAAACCCCTTTTGTCTGCGCCGAGGAGCGCAGGGCCAGGCGGATCAGGGATCGCGATTGTCTGAGCCGCAGGCGAGTTGAGCGAGACCCCGCCTGGCCCGAGCACCGCAGGCTGCCCGTAGCGCAGCGAAGGGACGCAGACAGCAGGGTCGCCTTTTCTTTTGCTTACTTTTATTTTGGCGAAGCAAAAGAAAAGTGAGTAGCCGCCGGGCTACCCCCGGCCAGCCACCCTCAGCAAAGCCAGAAAGCTATCAATTCAATAGCACACCAAACCGCAACCAACCCATTCAAACCGGCCAAACCACCCCATTGTCATTAAGAATCGCATCCAGCGGAATGTCATGCGCCTCAGGCTCCATATCGGGCAGCCACCCGTTGGCATAGCCCAGCCCCACCGTCACGGGCCGGGGCTGCAGCGTCGCCAGCGTGCGGTCATAAAAGCCGCCGCCGTAACCCAGCCGGTAACCCCCCGGGCCGTAGCCCACGCAGGGCACAAACAGCAGTGTGGGCACGATCACTTCCGTGTCCTTGGGCTTGGGAATGCCGTAGGCGTCCTCTTCCATGGGGCAGCCCGGGTACCAGGCATGGAAGGTCAGGGTCTTGTGCAGTTTGTTGACAACCGGCAGGCCGATCTTGCGGGGCGAGCGGCTCGCTATGCTTTCCGTCGCAATCTGTGCCGGCTCCTCAAGGTCCGAACCCTGGTTTGATTGGGAATCCCGGCTCAGGATGGCGTCTTCCTGCCAGCGGTACAGCGCGGGCAGCGGATCGAATTCCCCCTTGATGGGCCAATAGGCGCCTATCACCTCATGGGGGGAGCCCACCAGCCAGATGCGCATCACCCGCTGCAGCAAATCGGCTCGCTGCAGGCGGTCGGGCATGTCGAGGCGGGCTTGGACCAGTGCTTTTCGTGTGCTTAATTTGTCCATAATGTCCCGATGCTATACAAAAAAAATTTCAATGCCGCATTCTTTGCTGCGGCGTGTGCCACCCTCTCGCTCAGTTTGCTGGCCCCCGCCGCCGCCCAAAACACCTCCTCAAACGGCAACGGCAGCGCTGGCGACAACCTGATTCTCGAAATGAACAAGGCCTTCCGGCGCGGCGACAAGGGCCGGCTGGCCCAGATGCTGCCCCAGGCCAGAGGCCATGCGCTGGAGGCCTGGGCGGCCTACTGGGAGCTGAAAGCGCGTCTTGGCGAGGCCAGCGCGCAGGAGGTGCAGGACTTTTTCACCCGCTATGCCGGCACCTACCAGGAAGACCGCCTGCGCAATGACTGGCTGCTGCTGCTGGGTCAGCGCCGCGACTGGGCTGCCTTTGCCGCCGAGTACCCGAACTACCGCATGAACGACGACAGGGAAGTGCGTTGCTATGCCCTGCTGGTGGAACACCTGAAAAATCCGGCGCTCGATGCACGCCTGTCGGACGAGGTGCGAAAAAACTGGTACGCGCAGCGCGACGCCGACGATGGCTGCACCGCCGCCGCCGACCGGCTGGTGGGCGCCAAAAACCTCACACCGCAGGATGTCTGGCAAAAAGCCCGCATCGCCACCGAGGCCAACCGGCCACGGGCCGCAGCGGGTGCGGTGCAGATCATTGCGCCCGAAGCCATGGACCTGCTGACCGAGCTGAACACCAGCCCCATCAGGTTTCTGGCCGGCAAACACCTGGCCCTGCGGAAGGTGCGCAGGGAAATCATCACGCTGGCATTGATCAAGATGGCCACCACCGATGTGGAAGGCGCCGCTTTCCAGCTGGAGAGCAAGTGGGCCATCCAGCTCAGCGCCGAAGAACGCAACTGGGTCTGGGGCGTGATCGGCAAACAGGCGGCAACCCGCCTGGGCACGATGCCGGGCAGCGACGCGCTGCAATACTTTGCCAGGGTCGGCAATGACAGCGATCTGACGGATGACATGCTGGCCTGGAAAGCCCGCGCGGCCCTGCGCGCGGGCACCCAGCCCCAATGGCCAGTCGTGCTGGCGGCCATCAACGCGATGAGCGAGGAGGCCCGCAAGGACACGACCTGGGGCTACTGGAAGGCGCGTGCGCTGCTGGCCACGGCGCCACCCGACAGGCCCACCGCGGTCAGCACGCCGCAGGGTGTGACCCAGACCATCAGCATTGCACCCCAGCGCGCCGAGGCGCTGGCGCTGCTGCAGGCGATGGCGTCGGTACGCGGCTTTTATGAGCAGCTGGCACTGGAGGAACTGGGCCAGAAGATCACGGTGCCGGCCCCGCCGGCACCGCTCACGGCGGCAGAAAAGGAAGGCGCGCGGCTCAACCCCGGGCTGAACCGCGCCGCCTACGCCATCACGATAGGTTTGCGGCCGGAGGGCGTGCGCGAATGGAACTACAGCACCAACCTGCACAAGCGCAACGGCGAGGGCGAACGCGCCGGGATGGGCGACCGTGAACTGCTGGCAGCCGCCCAGTTTGCCTGCGACCGGCAGATCTGGGACCGCTGCATCAACACCAGCGAACGCACCAGAACCGAGACCGATTTCGATCAGCGCTTCCCCCTGCCGTTCCGCGAGGCCGTGGTCAAACGCAGTCGCGACGTCGGCCTCGACCCGGCCTATGTCTATGGCCTGATACGCCAGGAAAGCCGCTTCATCATGGACGCCCGTTCCGGCCCGGGGGCCTCGGGCCTGATGCAGATCATGCCCGCCACTGCGCGCGAGACCGCACGCCGGATCGGGCTGACGGGTTTCACGCCCGACCAGATCAATGACCGCGACACCAACATCACGATAGGCACCGGCTACCTGAAGCTCGCCCTGGATGCCTTCGAGGGTTCGATGGCCATGGCTGCAGCCGCCTACAACGCCGGGCCGGGCCGGCCCCGCGTCTGGCGCGGACAACCCGGCAGCCCGGTGCTCGATGCCGCCATCTGGGCCGAGAACGTGCCCTTCGGCGAGACCCGCGACTATGTCAAGAAAGTGCTGTCAAACACCACCAACTACGCGGCCATCCTGACGGGGCAGCCACAGTCCCTGAAAGCGCGGCTGGGCATGGTCGGGCCACACGATGCGTCGCTGCCCGAGGTGAACAAGGATTTGCCGTGATCGGAAAGTAGCCAGTAGCCAGTAGCCAGTAGCTAGTGGGAAGTGGGAAGTGGAAAGCGGGAAGTAGCGGGCAGGAATCAAGGCAAAGGGCCGCCGGCGGCCCAGGGCTTCAGGTCTCGTCCATGAAGCGGACCTTGACGCTCTTGCCCTTGACCCGGCCACTGGCGAGTTTTTGCTGCGCCTGGCTGGCGATGGCGCGGTCCACCGCCACATAGGTCGAGAACTCGTTGACGTTGATCTTGCCGACCTGCTCGCGGGTAAAACCCGCTTCCCCGGTCAATGCCCCCAGCACATCGCCGGCGCGGATTTTCTCCTTGCGCCCGCCGACGATCTGCAACGTGACCATGGGCGGCAACAGCGGCTCCGTGCTGGTGGGCGTGAGTTCAGTCAGCTTGTGCCATTCGGACTCGGCTTTCTGCAACTGCTCGATTTTGCCGACCGAGCCCATCTCGTCCATGCTGGCCAGGCTGATGGCCCAGCCCTCTTCATCGGCGCGGCCGGTGCGGCCGATGCGGTGAATGTGCACCTCGGCATCGGGCGTGACATCGACATTGATCACCATCTCCAGCTGCGAAATATCCAGGCCGCGCGCGGCCACGTCGGTGGCCACCAGCACCGAGCAGCTGCGGTTGGAAAACTGCACCAGCACCTGGTCGCGCTCACGCTGCTCGAGTTCGCCGTACAGCGCCAGCGCGCTGAAGCCCTTGCTCTTCAAATAGGCGACCAGCGCGCGGCACTGCGATTTGGTGTTGCAAAAAGCCAGGGTGCTGGCCGGGCGGTAATGGTTGAGCAGCAGTGCCACCGCGTTCAGGCGCGCCTCGTCGTGGTCGCTCTCCGGCACCTCATACCAGCGCTGGCGGATTTTGCTTTTTTCATGCTGAGCCTGCACCGTGATGGTTTGCGGCTCCTTCATGAACTGCTGGCTGAGCTTGGCGATGCCCTCGGGGTAGGTGGCCGAAAACAGCAGGGTTTGCCGCTCGTCGGGGCACTGTTTGGCCACGGTGGCGATGTCGTTGTAAAAGCCCATGTCCAGCATGCGGTCGGCTTCGTCCAGCACCAGGGTGTTCAGCGCGTCGACGTCCAGTGTCTCCCGCTCCAGGTGGTCCATGATGCGGCCCGGCGTGCCCACCACAATGTGTGCGCCGTTCTGAAGGCTCGCCACCTGGTTGCGCAGCGGCACGCCGCCGCACAGCGTGACGACTTTGATGTTTTCCTCGGCGCGCGCCAGCCGGCGGATTTCCGTGGCCACCTGGTCGGCCAGCTCGCGCGTCGGGCACAGCACCATGGCCTGCACGGCGAAGCGGCGTGCATTGAGGTTGGCCAGCAGCGCGAGCCCAAACGCCGCGGTCTTGCCGCTGCCGGTCTTGGCCTGCGCAATCAGGTCTTTGCCGAGCAGCGCCACCGGCAGGCTGGCCGCCTGGATCGGGGTCATGCTGAGGTAACCCAGCTGTTGCAGGTTGGCCAGCACATGGGCCGGAAGGGACAGGGAGCTGAAGTCGGAGGAAGAGGAAGTCATGGGCCGATTATCGGCGCGAGGCCCGGCCAGCCGCTCAATAGCCCCACTGTGACCCCCACTGTGGCCACACTGTGGTCCCACTGGCCGGTGGCCTCAGCGATGGCAAAACACCGGCTGGCGCTTCTCCACAAAGGCCGCTGTGCCCTCCTTCGCATCAGGCGAGGCCGCGGCGATCATGAACTGCGCGGCTTCGATGGCCAGGCCTTCGTCGATGGAAACATTCAACCCGCGTGTGACCGCACGCAGCGAGGCCGTGACGGCCACGGCCGAATTGGCGGCGATCACATCCGCCATGCGCAGGCAGGCCGGCAACAGGTCGTCGGCCGGCACCACGTGGTTGATGAGCCCGATCAGCAATGCCTCTTCCGCGCTGATGGCCTCCCCTGTCAGGATCATTTCGTTGGCTCGCTTGCGGCCTATGTGGCGCGGCAGGCGCTGCGTACCGCCGAACGGCGGCGGAAAGCCCAGCCGAATTTCAGGCTTGGCGAAAGTCGCATGTTCCGCCGCAATCGCCAGGCTGCAGGCCTCCATGGTTTCGCAGCCGCCGCCGAAAGCCATGCCATTCACGGCCGCGATGATGGGTTTGGGGTAGTTCTCGACGCGGCGCGTCATGGCCTGGCCGCGCGCGACGAAGCGGCGCCAGGCGGTTTCGGGCGATGCGGCAACATCCGGCGCAAAGCCTGCGATGTCGGCGCCGGCGCTGAAGGCCTTGTTGCCCCGCCCGGTCAGCACCAGGCAGCGCACGGTGTCGTCGCGCTCCAGCGCATCGAGCCGATCCATCAGTTCGTCGATGAGTTCGTAGCTCAGGGCGTTGAGTTTTTCGGGGCGGTTCAGCGTCAGCACCACGTGCTGGCCGCGGCGCTCGGTTTCCAATAGCATGCCGTTGTCTCTTTGAGGGTTTAGATTGAATGGCACTTACTTTGGCAGGTTGGCCTTCGGCGACGTGCGTAAGTGCTTGAAAGCAAAGGGAGATGGCTGACCAAAGGGTCGATAGGATGGTTGTTTACGAAGCACCCAAACCATCTTCCCAAAGGCCAGCCACCATGGATCGTAATGCCCAAAGCGTCTTGCATCAACGTTGCAGCAGCATTGGACGCCGGGCGAGATCGACCCAGGCGGTGGAATTCTTCAACGTTCTGACGAGTCCGGAG
>NZ_JBFUJO010000042.1:0-21163 GCF_056401355.1 Polaromonas sp. P4_F4
GCCCGGGTAGGTGATGGCCGTCAGCTTGTCCAGTGCGCTGCCGCTGTCGCCCCAGGCGTAGCCGATGGTGAAGCTCTTGCCGCTGATGACGACCGTCTTGGCTGTCAGGCGGCCCAGGGCGTCGTGGCTGTAGCTGGTCTGGCCGCTCTCATCGGTGATCTTGGTGAGCTCACCTTTTTCTTGCGGGGTGGGGCTGGCGCCGCCGTCGTATTCGAGGGTGGTGGCGCTGCCCGTGGGGTAAGTGATGGCAGTCAGACGGTCCAGGCTGTCGTAGCTGTACTGGGTTTGCTTGCCGCGGGCGTCCAGGCTGGTGAGCAGGTTGCCCTTGGCGTCATAGCTGTACTGGCTGGCGCCCGTGTCCGGGCTGCTCTGGGCGGTGACCTTGCCCAGGCCGTTGGGGCTGTAGGTCGTGCTGAGGTTGCGCGGGTCGGCCACGCTGGTCAGGCCGTCGGCCAGGTTGTAGCCGAACTGGGTGACGGTGGGCGTGGCAGAGCCGGTGTTGGGCGGCTGCTGGGTCTGGATGGGCCGGCCCAGGCTGTCGTAGTAGGTGTAGCTGGCCTGGCCGTTGGGGTCTACCACGGTGTTGATGCGCCCCATGGCGTCGTAGCCGTATTGCCAGGTCATGCCGCTGCGCGGGTTGATGCTCAGGGCCACGGCGCTGGAGTTGCTGGCGCTGTTGTTGATGTCGCCGCTGTAGGCCGCCGTCAGGCTGTGGCTGCCTTGCCCCAGGCTGTTCAGGCTGAAGGTGGCGGCGCCGCCGCTGACGCTGGCGCTGCCCAGCGTGGTGGCGCCCTCCATGAAGGTCACGGTGCCGCTGGGGCTGTAGCCGGTGATGCGGGCGGTCAGGGTGACGTTTTGCCCCACGGTGGCGGGGTTGGGCGTGACGCTCAGGGTGGTGCTGGCGGCCGAGAGGTTGACGCCCTGCGCCACGACGGCGGACGTGCTGCCGGCGTTGTTGGTGTCGCCCGCATAGACGGCGCTGAGGTTGTGGCTGCCGCCGGTGAGCTTGTTGCTGCTGAAGCTGGCGACGCCGGCCGCCAGGGTGCCGGTGCCGATCGAGGTGGCGCCGTCCATGAAGGTGACGGTGCCGCCGGGGCTGCTGCCCGTCACGCTGGCCGTGAGCGTGATGCTCTGGCCCACGTTGGAGGGGTTCAGGCTGGAGCTCAGCGCGGTGCTGGTGGCGGTCTTGTTGATGGTCTGGCTCAACGCGGCGGAGGTGCTGGTGTTGTTGTTGGYGTCTCCCGCATAGACGGCGGTCAGGCTGTGCACGCCTCCGGTGAGCGTGCTGCTGCTGAAGCTGGCGACGCCAGCCGCCAGGGTGCCGGTGCCCAGCGTGGTGGCGCCGTCCTTGAAGGTGACCGTGCCGCTGGGGCTGTTGCCGGTGACCGTAGCCGTCCAGGTGACGCTCTGGCCGTAGGTGCTTGGGTTGGCGCTGGAGGCCAGGGTGGCGCTGGTGGCGACCTTGTTGACGGTCTGGGTCAGCACGGCCGAGGTGCTGGTGTTGTTGTTGGCATCACCTGCATAAACGACGGTCAGGCTGTGGCTGCCCACCGTCAGGGTGTTACTGGCATAGGTGGCGGTGCGGCTGTTGCCGCTGCCGCCCAGGGTGCCGGTGCCCAGCACGATGGCGCCGTCCTTAAAGCTGACATCACCCGTGGGGCTGTTGCCGGTGACTGTGGCGGTCCAGGTGACGCTCTGGGCGTAGGCCGAGGGGTTGGCGCTGGAAGTCATCGCGCTGGTGCTGGTGACCTTGTTGACGGTCTGGGTCAGCACGGCCGAGGTGCTGGTGTTGTTGTTGGCATCACCTGCATAAACGACGGTCAGGCTGTGGCTGCCCACCGTCAGGGTGTTACTGGCATAGGTGGCGGTGCGGCTGTTGCCGCTGCCGCCCAGGGTGCCGGTGCCCAGGGTGGTGGCGCCGTCCATGAAGGTGACCGTGCCGGTGGGTGCATTGCCGGTGACGGTGGCGGTCCAGGTGATGCTTTGGGCGTAGGTGGCGGGGTTGGTGCTGGAAGCCAGCGTGGCTGTCGTTGTACCCTGGTTCACTACCTGAGCAAGCGCAGACGAGGTGCTGCCGGCGTTGTTGGCGTCGCCCGCATAGACGGCCGTCAGGCTGTGACTAGCCACGCTCAGTGTTGAGGTAGCGAAGGTGGCCACGCCGGCGCTCAAGGTGCCGGTGCCCAGGGTGGTGGCGCCGTCCATGAAGGTGACCGTGCCGCTGGGGGATTGGCCCGTGACGGTTGCCGTCAGTGTGATGCTCTGGCCGAAGGTCGATGGATTGGCGCTGGAAGCCAGACTGGCCGTGGTCGTGGCCTGGTTGACTACTTGAGCAACCGCAGACGAGGTGCTGCCGGTGTTGTTGGCATCGCCGTCATAGACAGCCGTCAGGCTGTGGCTGGCCACGCTCAGTGTGGATGTGGCGAAGCTGGCCACACCGGCGCTCAGGGTGCCGGTGCCCAGGGTGGTGGCGCCGTCCATGAAGGTGACCGTGCCGCCGGGGTTGTCGCCCGCGACGGTTGCCGTCAGGGTGATGCTCTGGCCGAAGGTCGAGGGGTTGGCACTGGAAGCCAGCGTGGTGCTGCTCGCGGTTTGTGCCAGCGCCGATAGCGCCGGCAGCATGAGGGCGGCAACGCACAAGGTGCGCAGCAGCCGGATGGCCGGCCCGAAGTTACTCACTAGTCCCTGAAGCTTGTTCATGTTGTACCCCTCCCGGGTGGTTGCCTCACCGCTTTTGTGGTTTGCGGTGTTTGTTGGATCTGTTATTGGTTTTGTTGCCCGGCGCCTACTGGGCGGCGCCGCTGACCTGCTGGAGCCGGTTCAGCGCATCAAACGAGCGGCTGATGCTGCGCTGCAGGGCTCCGGTGGGGTCGCGCACTTCCTCTGCGATGCGGTTGCCTACGTTGTCCAGGGTGTAGCTGATGGCGTTGCCGCGGGCGTCGGTCACGCCCACCAATCTGTGCGCCGCGTCGTAGCTGTAGCCCAGGGTGGTGCCGTCGGGCTGGCTGACCTGGGTGAGCTGGCCGACGCTGTCGTAGGTGTAGCTGGTGGTGCGCCCAACGCCCCCTGGCGCGGTGGTGGTGACGCTGGCCACCCAGCCGCGTGGGGTGTACGTGGTGTCGGTCACCACGCCCTTGGCATCGATCATCTGCCGCACCCGGCCCGCCCGGTCGTACTGCGTGAACTGGGTCACGTGACCGGCCGCGTTCGTGATGCTTTGCAGGTCGCCTACGCTGTGGCCTATGTCCGCGATGTTAAGAACCAGACCGTTATTCAGAAATTCCTGCGTGGGCGGGGTGAAGTTGGCGGTGTAACGGGCCTTGCCCTTGGTGATACGGAATTCATCGATGTAGCCGTTCAAGGCCCGGTCGACACCGATTTGCCCGCCAATGACGCGGCTCACTCCTGTGTTGGTGTACAGCGGGCTCGTCCCCAGCGCTGTCGTGACGGTGTATTTGACGCCGTTGACAAAGGCAAAGATGGAACCGCCGCTGCGCGTGATCGCCAGGTGGTACCACTGCCCATTGGTCAGGTTGGCAACGACAGGCAAGGATTGTGTCCAGCTCGTTCCGTTGGTGGACACATAGACGCCAAAGTTGCCATTGGGGTCAATGTAGACGGCCACGCCGTCATAGTAGTCCCCATTGGAATTCCAGATTCGGCTGCCATTGGTGTTGTTGGCGTTCTTGTACACGAACGTTTCAATGGTGAATTCACCTGCACCAAAAGCAAAATCAGCGTTATACGGAATGGACAGATAGTCGCCAACGCCATCAAACGCAATCGATGACCCGCCAAACTTGCTTTGCGCGGTGCTGATCCTGGCGTTGCCGCTCGGCGTCACCGTCCGGTGATAAGGACTGTCGTCAACAATTGAGGTGGCGCCATCCACACCGTTGCCGTGCAACAGGAATGGCACCATGTCGATGTCCGGGTCGTATGAGCCCGGCGGATTGCCACTGAAGGCGGTGTCGCTGTAGTACGCATAACCGGTGGTTCGGTTGTTGGCGTCCACACTGGTCAAGACTCGGCCGGATGCGTCGTAGGTGAAAGTACTCGTAGCCGTAGGGGCAGAAGGATCGGAAGTCGTATAGCCGGCATATGCTGCCGCCGGGGGCGTAAAGCTTGCGGTGTAACGAATCACACCTTGAGTAATGCGGAATTCATCGATATAACCGCTGAAGTTGTAAGGAATCCATCCATAGTCGGCGGAGCCAACATAAATGTTGGTCGTCAGCGCACTGCTGATCTGGTATGTCGTGGTCACAGACGGCAACATCACGCCATTAAGGAAAAAAGTATATGTTTTCCCCTGCTTGGTAATTGCAACGTGGTTGAACGCGCCGGCAGCAGATGCGGCTGCGGTAAAACCTGGCGTACCCGTACCAACACCCCAACCAACCCACGCACCACCAGAAAAAGCCTGGATAGACAAACCGGTCAAAACGCCCGACGAGTAAGAGGTAAGAAGTGTTCCGCCTCCTCCGCTAAACCGGTTACCAAAAATCGCCGCCGCACTCGTAGTAGGGTTGGCTGTCAAAGCAAAGAACTCAGTCGTCCAGTCGCTTTGCCAGAATGTATTCCCCGAGATGTTCGCGACGGTAAGCATCGGATAATTACTGCTGCCAAAAAGCAGCGAAGAACCACCGAACACACTTTGCACCGTACTAATTTTTGCGCTGCCGCCCACTGTTACCGTTTTAGGTGCAGGACTGCTATCAACAACTGCTGTTGAGTTGTTGTATCCATCTCCATGCAGCAATACCGTTACGGAGTTGATGTAAGGATCGACTGGCGCTGGAGGGACCGCCAGCACTTCAGCAGTTGCTTGCGAAACTTGCTTGCATACCAACGGCATGGGCTTACCGTTGGGTAAGTTGGCGGCGGTTGTACAACTGGCCGTCGAAAAGTTGAACGGATCAACCTGGCCGTTGTACACCAAGGTAGAAGTCAGACCCGGCTGGGTAACTCGGGCAGGCAGCCGCCAGTCCGGGTGCCACGATGTACTGGTCTTTCGAGCACCCACAGGAAGCGTGGCACCAGTAGGTGTCACTGTTGAGCAAGTCACCGTATTGGCAAGGCCCTCAACTCGAACAATCTCCCGATTGCTGCTGTCGTAGGCATAGCACGTGCGCTGCCCCTGAAAGTTGTCCTGCGAGAGCACGTTCCCCACCGCGTCATATACCGTGGCATTGTTGGTTTCGGCACAGCCGGATCCCGCTGGCTGCGTTTGCCCGCTCATGACCGGCATGCCATTGATACTGGCGATGCTCAAGCTACTGGAAGTCCCATTAGGTAAAGTGATAGTCACTCCCTGGGGCTCCACCCATTTATGCTCACGTGTAATCACGCTGCCAACACGATTCTCGGTAACACTTAAGAATGGTGGTGTTCCATAGCTCGCGCTATAACTGTTCACGCCACCCGATAGTTCAGTTCCGATAGCGCGGCCCTGTGAATCATAGGTGTAACCTGAAAGGCGTGAATTATTCTCATCAACGATACCTGTCACCGCCCAAACAAGATCGCTACGCTCGTACAAATAATTGCGAACCTTGCCATCAGGCCAATTGATTTGAGACAAATTGTTGTTCGCATCGTACCCAAAAGTGATAACACGTCCCTCTGGCGTGGTTAGCCGCTTGATTCGCGCAGAAATTCCGCTGCTTGATGGCTGGTCGTATTGAAACTGAACGTTGCGACCCTGGTTGTCGCTTATGCCGATTAAGAGACCGATAGATGGGGCAATGTTGATTGGCGTTGTCGAAGTACTGTATGTGTAGTTAATACTACCGCCATCCACATATGTAATGCTTAATAAATCGCCCTTCCAGCCGGTTAGCTGGTTGTACATGTCGTAAAGTTCGATGTTGCCTTTCGGATCGATGATTCGAACTTGGCTCGTTTGATTTCCCTGCCCATCCAGTACAGGAACCATTTGATCAATGACACTGGAGTTGCTTGGCGTATACACCGTCACACTGGGGTGATTGAATGTCTCAAACTGCCCGTCGCCACGATAAGCTTGAACGGAGTATCCAATGCTGGATGTTCCATTTCGCTGGATATACAAAGATTTGTGAACGGTAGATGCCCAAGTACTTCCGAACGAAGCCGCTGGGGAAGCGGCGACAGCTGCCACACCATTAATAATGGTAGGAGATGCCACATAGGGAACATTCTTGCGGCTGTCAAAAACAATACCAAGCGACTCCCTACCAACTGAAATGCCAAGATCTTCTTTTAGAATCTTGGCACCTACTAGGGGAGCGATCGGCTTTCCAAACCGGGCTTCACAGATAAGACTGTTTTTGGAGCTTGCGTTGTACCAGTGATCGTATACGGCCACACAAGCATTCAAGGATGGCGACCAATTTAGTCCATTGTTGCAATAGCATTGACCGTTGGACCCTGCGGATACCAAGTTCGCATTCAAAGAATCTCCACACCCGGCGTTTAACAACCCTCCAGTCCAAGGGCCAGAGGCCAGCAACACACCGTCACTCCGGACTTGTTTGTATGTCCCGGTAACAGAAATCGGTACAAATTGACCACCAACATTGGAATCCGGAACGGGAAGAACTGGCATGCATGAACCCGGATCAAAGGTCATCGTTGACTGCGCGTTCGAGTGAGCGGCAGCGTAGTAAGCGCACGCTTGATTTGCGACGGGAATTAACCCCGCACTATCAACGTCATAGGCATAGTAGATGTTGCCCATGCCGTCTAACATCTGGACGACAGATGCACTGTGCTGAGATTCTGGTTTACATGTTTGGTAAGTGCCGCACAGGGTCGTGGCCATCAAAGAGAAGGACCACAAGCTCATGAAACCAGCCAAGAACGCCAGGCTTGCAGCCTTGAGAATTTTCTTCCAAATCGCGATCACGAATTTTTTCCTGATTCAAGACGGTCTGCTGGCAATTGCTGCGCCGGACCATTGGTGACTATTTGTATGAGTTGGCTTTGTCCGGTGATCCGGACTACGCCTCCACGCGGATTTGGCCTGCTTGAACAGGGGTCCCGGCAGACGGGCCTTAAGGCGTTCATGGGCACCCGTGCTCACTCACAAAACCACGGTAGTGATGCGGAAATCGCTGAGCTGACATCCACCGCGCGATAAACATCCCTTCACTGCTACTGCTCCGTTCACGCGACGCACACTCTCCTTGAACATCGACACCCCGGCTTGCGCTGAAGCGTGACAGCTGAGGTTCGCATCCGAAGCGCCGGAAATTCCCTGAAAAATACTCATGCTGCGGCTTTCTGTGGTGGAGGCCCACCGTCTACAAAATTCATTTGAATCATTGCGCCGCCCCGCTGACCTGCTGGAGCCGGTTCAGGGCATCAAAGGAGCGGCTGATGGAGCGCTGCAGGGCGCCGGTGGGGTCGCGCACTTCTTCGGCGATGCGGTTGCCCACGTTGTCCAGGGTGTAGCTGACGGCGTTGCCGCGAGCGTCGGTCACACCCACCAATCTGTGCGCCGCGTCGTAGCCGTAGCTCAGGCTGGTGCCGTCGGGCTGGTTGACCTGGGTGAGCTGGCCGACGCCGTCGTAGGTGTAGCTGGTGGTGCGCCCAACGCCGCCTGGCGCGGTGGTGGTGACGCTGGCCACCCAGCCACGCGGCGTGTACACGGTGTCGGTCACCACGCCCTTGGCATCGACCATCTGCCGCACCCGGCCCGCCCGGTCGTACTGCGTGAACTGGGTCACGTGACCTGCCGCGTTGGTGATGCTTTGCAGGTCGCCTACGCTGTGGCCTATGGCATTGGGCTCTACACCCGTGAAACTTGTGCCGCCGTAGTACGCATAGGTCATCGCGCGGTTCAGTGGATCGGTACTGGCGAGCGTTCGCCCTAAGGCGTCATAAGTGAAACTCGATATGCGTTGCGCCACGCTGGCATCGATGGGTGCCGTCAGGCCAAGGCCGCCATCAACGTCCGTCGTGGCCTGCACCACCTGTTTGCACAGCATGGCTATAGGTTTGCCGTCCGGAGTCTTTGCAGCTGAGGGCGCGCAGCTGGCAACCGCATTGCCGTTGAACGGGTCGGGCTGGCCGTTGTAGATGCTCGTGGTGAGACTCAAGGGCTGTGCTTCTTTGGTCACCAGGCGCCAGTCAGGGTGCCACTGCGTGCTCACCTTGCGGCTGCCCTGTGGCAAGCTGGCATTGGCTATGAGCACGGTTGAACAGTTCGCCGTGTTGGTCAGGCCTGCGACTGCCACCGTGGGCAGGTTTCGGACCAGATCGTTAGTAAAGCAGCTGCGTTGTCCCGTGAAGTCGTCTTTGCTGGCGATGTTGCCTTTGACGTCGTAGGTCATCGTGCTGGTCGATGCGGCGCAGCCTGAACCGGCAGGCTGGCTCATGGCGGTGAGTGCCGGCATGCCAAACTGACTTTGGACACCTATGTCCACGCTGGTGCCATTGGGGGTAGTCAGCACCGTGCTTGTTGGAATCTGCCAAGTTCTGGTCCGACTGAGTACATTGGTGCCGACGTCATAGGCGTCAACCACCGATACCGAAGGTGCTTGGCCATAGCTCACGCTGAAGCGATCCACACCTCCAGAATGCTCTGTGGAGATGGCACGGCCCTGGCTATCGTAGCCAAATGTTGAGTAGCGGGTATTGTTCTCGTCGACCACCCCGGTCAGAGCCCAGGGGAAGCTGGCGTTTTCGTAGAGAAACTGGCGTATCTTGTCGTCTTGCCAGGTCAGCGATGACAGGTTGCCTGTGGCGTCGTAAGCCGCAGTGATAGTCCGACTTGTGGCGTCAGTTATTTTAGTGACGTGCTGGTCCGTACTGAGGGCGCCTGCGCTAGCGTAGTCGAACCGGATGATCCTGCCGTCGCTATCCTGAATAGATGTCAACAAACTCCCCGATGCATAGGCAAAGCTCAACACTTTGCCCTGGGCGGTGGTCAGACTGGTGAGCTGGCCTGTGGCGTTATAAAGCTCTTGGGTTCCGCTGGAAATATCTGTAAATCGATAGCCTCCCGTGATGGAGGTCAGGGTTTCGTTTCGGTTGGCGCCGGCGCTAAACACGCCGCCGCCTGTGCCAGTAAAGCTGAGGACGCGGCCGTCTCCGCGCGACAGGAGTGCAGTCTTGAGGTTTGGCGCTAGGTTGAGTTTGCGGTGCAGGTTGGTGAACCAGAGTTCGCCGAAGGAGGCCGCATGGCTGTACGCTGAGGAGATGGAGCCAGGCGCCTTGGAGACGCTGTCGTAAGTCAGGCTCAAGGCGATGCCGCCAATTTCGACTCCAGTGGCTACCTGCTCTACCTTGCTGCCCGTTAACGGGTAGATGGGGTTGCCAAAGCTGGGGTTGGGGTCTGCCGACCTCGGGCAGGCCAGGGGCAGCAGAGGCACTTGGGTGAGGTTGCTCTCTTCGCGGGATACGCACGATGGACTATTCGGCGACTGTGTGTAGCCCTCGCTTTCGTTGCAGGTGCAGCTTGTGCCTGTGAGCGTGCTGTTGGCAGGGCAGCTGTATTGAGCGGGATAGGGCGCCGCAGGTTGCCCCTCGATAGTAAGATAGGACCAGTTGTAATTGACGGTGTCCCCGGGATATGGGAAATACTTGTATTCGCACGCTGCGTAATTCTGATTCGTGGCACCGTAATAACCACGTAACTCGACCACAAGTTTGCCGGGATTAAGCGTGGCTAAAGTCTTGCCTACGCCGTAGTTGCAAGCCGCAAAAATACCAATAGTGAAAACCGTCTGTTGCGGATTGACCGCACGATTCTTGTACGCATAGCAGTTTGCGGTGCACGCCGGAGTCGCCACAGTAGCAGAAAATGAGGCCCATGCCCTCAGTGGAAAGCCAGTCAGAAGCGCCAGCAGTGAGGCGATACACAGCCATGCTGCGAACGCCTTGCTGATGCGACTGCTTCTTTTTAATTCGACCAATTGGCTGCTCCCGTAATTTGTTGCAAGCGGTTCAGGGCATCAAAGGAGCGGCTGATGCTGCGCTGCAGGGCGCCAGTGGGGTCGCGCACTTCCTCCGCGATGCGGTTGTCCACGTTGTCCAGGGTGTAGCTGACGGCGTTGCCGCGGGCGTCGGTCACGCCCACCAATCTGTGCGCCGCGTCGTAGCTGTAGCTCAGGCTGGTGCCGTCGGGCTGGCTGACCTGGGTGAGCTGGCCGACGCCGTCGTAGCTGTAGCTGGTGGTGCGCCCCGCTCCTCCAGGTGCGGTGGTCGTGACGCTGGCCACCCAGCCGCGCGGCGTGTATGCGGTGCCAGTCGCCACGCCTTTGGCATCGATCAACCGCGCCCAGAATAAAGACCGCAGTCGACTCACCCGCATCGTGCCCGATGCAAGCGGAAGTGATAAGCGCATTGATTTCTCCCCGCCCCATTTTTTTATCTCGCCGAGTTAGGCGAATGTGCGTCGCAGTCTAGCGGTGGGGTGCGGTTCTGTCGCCCTCTATTTGGAGGGCAGTGTCGCGTCGGAGCCACTGCAGCAAGCTCCGCGCTCGGGACTACCGCATCGAGCGGCTATGCGGAGGGCCAAGACCACCGCCGAACGAACGGCTTAGCTGCCTACATTCCCGGCTTACCACTAAGCCCACAGGTCCAACTCAGCATCGACTACAAACCCAGTCCCTGGCGGAAACAACCCCCTGCACCTCAACAACCAGCGTGCATAGCGGAAAAAGAACACTAAAGAGGTATCGCTTAATAAAAGGCCCCCCAGTTAGAGGATGTCAGTCTTTCGCCATTCAAGTACAGTCCTACGCATTCATCACCGCGCAAATAATGCGCAATTGATTTGGCGACAATGGTGCGGAGACTAGGAACAGAACTTGCTGACCTCTTGGTCGGAATCAGGGAATTGACGAAGTCGTCGTTTTATCGAAAAAAAAAGAGATTCATGAGCGATATAAAAACCGACGAGCAGGCAACGAATCGTGCAACTATTGAAACCCCCACCAGCGCAGGCATCGATAAAGAACTGACCCCGCAGGCGACGCGGATCCAAGAGAGCCACTACCGCCGCCGTGCCAGGCCCACTTACTTGAAGTGTGGTGACCGCAACCGTTTACTCGGCGGTTTTACTCTGCTCGAATTGCTGGTAGTGATCGTCATCATCGGGCTGCTCACCGGCTTGGTAGCGCCACGGTTTTTCGATACGGTTGCGAAGTCCAAAGTCAAAGTAGCACGCGCCCAAATGGACGCCCTCGAAAAAGCCTTGGATCAATACCGACTGGAAGTTGGCGGCTTCCCCACCCCTGAGCAGGGCCTGGAAGCGCTCATCTCGCAGCCACCAGGCGTACCCAGATGGCAGGGTCCCTATCTCAAGAAGGGGGTGCCCCTGGATCCCTGGGGACACGCCTATATTTACAAGCTGTCTGAATTGCAACGCGACGTGGATCTCATTTCGCTGGGCTCCGACGGGCAACCCGGCGGCAGCGGTGATGCCAAAGACATTGCGCTGTCGTCACCCGAATGACCGCCGCTCATTTACCTGCACCGCCTGGCATCGATGAGCGCTACCGCTTTTAACGTCGTTGTCATGGACCCTCGGGGCCGCGTTTCGACGCAGCAAGTCGAGGCCACGAGTGTCGAGCAAGTCCATCAAATGGTCAGTGGCCGCGGCCAGGTCGTTCTCCAGTGCGAGGTGGTAAAAGCCGTCGGCGCTCCCCTGTTCGGGAAYGCTCGAAGGCTCTTTKYCRCGAAAGCGGCRACGATWGACACSGTCGCTTTTTCGCAAGACCTGGCCACCCTCATGGAGGCCGGCGTGACRGTGAAGGAAGCCATTAATGCCCTGACGCGCAGGGAAACCKCCCCCTCGCGCCGCCAWATCCTKAACCAGCTCAACMTAGCGGTATCCGAGGGGTTTTCCTTCTCTGTCGCGTTGGAGCGTACCCAGGTGTTTCCGGAGTTGTTGGTCGCCACCGTGGCGGCCAGCGAACAAACGGGCGACCTGGCAACGGGCCTGTCACGCTACGCCAAACATCAGCAAAGCCTGCGCACCGTGCGTGACCGGGTCATCGGCGCATGCGTTTACCCTTTGCTCCTGTTGGCTGTCGGGTCGCTGGTCGTTGTCCTGCTGCTGGGGGTCGTCGTTCCCCGCTTTGCAACGCTCATCGAAAGCAATGGCCGAGAACTTCCCTTCCTGTCAAAGCTGTTGATGGCTTGGGGGCAATTTGTCGACGCTCACCCTCTCATACCCATGCTCATGTTGGTGGCCATGAGCGGAGCCGCTGCAACCCTGGTGATGCAGTGGAAAAAACCCGAAGTACGCAAAAAAATGCTGGAGAAGATACCTGGCGTTTCCAAGGTGGTACGTGAGTTCCAGCATCTTCAGATGTACAGAACCACACCCGCCCGGGCCAACCAATCAGTTTCCTACTTACGTAAACACCTTATTACCGTAAGTAGGCAAGTTTTCAGTGATCAGTCTCCCGACTTCTGGGAGGACAAGGTGCTTATTCGTAACCCATTGCTGTGCGTGCCGTGCTTGGCTCCTGCAATGCCATTGAAGATTCGACATCAGACCTTTGACTGATGATGACCTTAACTCCTTGTACTCCGCGAACCGATCCGGTATCCTGCCGCAAGGGAGGAGATAGCCATGACGCACGCGGACACACGACCATATTTTCGCTTTACTGGAAAAGGACGACTTGAAAAGTCGATCAACTCGCTGCTGGGTCTTCTAGAAGGAATTGCGATTGATGGTGAGGTCAACATGAGTGAAGTCGCACTGCTAAAAATTTGGCTGGAGGACCATCATGAGGTTCGCGATCGGCATCCGTTCTCGGAATTGATTCCTGCAATTGAGGGTGCCGTCTGCGACGGTGTGATCGACGCGGAAGAACGCGCTGACCTCACTTGGCTATGCGAGCGATTGCGAAGCACGGAGTTTTTCGACATGGTCACCGCGGACCTACAGCGCCTGCACGCGCTTGTGGGCGGTATTGCTGCCGACGGAATCGTAACTGAGGCCGAGCTTCGCGGATTGTCGACTTGGCTGAATGACCACGAACACTTGAAGACTTGCTGGCCTTACGACGAGATCGAAAGCCTTACCACTCAGGTACGTGCGGACGGTCGAATTGATGAGGCCGAGCAGAAACTGCTGCGTCACTTCTTTAGCGAGTTTCTGGCAGTGCTCGATGAACGTACCATCGTCAGCCCGCTGATTCACGAGAAGGCTGATCTGCAGATAGGGGCCCTCTGCGCGATAACGCCAGAGATTAAGTTTCCCGGTTCGACGTTTTGCTTTACTGGCGTCTCAGCCAGGCTGAAACGAAGCGAATTTGAGGGACTCGTGCGGAGCCTGGGTGGTGAGCCTCATTTCGGAGTGACGGCAAAACTGCAGTTCCTGGTCATCGGAGCGGGAGGCAACCCGTGTTGGGCGTATGCCTGCTACGGACGCAAGGTGGAAAAGGCTGTTGAACTACGCAAAAAAGGTATCCGTGTGATGCTGGTACATGAAAATGACTTTCACGACGCCGTACAGGACGTCTAAAGCTACACGCGCCTGTTGACAGGCATCGTGCCTTCGCGCGGCACCTCGAATGGTCGGTCGACAGCTTTGAGCGGCACTGCGCCCACTGCCAAAGCCCTCTCTATCTCAATCGATCCTCCCTGCGTAGCGAGCAAGCCCTGGAGCTTGCCGAAGTCACCGCACCACATAGTCTCAACGTCGCGGTCACTCGATGTGTCTCGCTGAGCGTCGAAGGCAACGGCGCGAGCTTGCAGTCTTTCCACATCTGCTGCGCTGGAAATTTCAGCACCGTAGTCGGCCAAGCTTGGCTTTCGCAGGATGACGCGTCCCTTTTTCGCCCATGCGGTGCTCATTCCCTCTCGGACCTCATAGCCAAGCGAGGACAAACCAGCCAGGATTGCCGATCGCCTTGCGTCAGCTGCCTCACGTGTCAATATTGCCTTCAATGCCTTGCGGGCAGAAGAAATAAGGGTCGGCAACGCGGTGTAGTTACCCTCAGCGATGGCAGCTTGCGGACCTTTCTGTGCGGCAATGAGGCTGACGTCATCGACCGCGCGAATCACGGCATCGATCTTTTCGTCGATCACGTCCACGAGCAGGTCGGTGAAATCGAGAACGAGTTTGATCTGGAGATAGGCCTGCAGGAAGACGCTCCGCACCGGCATCATCAGCATGCCCGCAAGCGGCAAGCTGACGCGCAGCCCAGCAACTTTAATTGCGGACATCTACATCCGATGTGTTCGGAACACTAGCACCATTCTACAAATCGTTGGCCAGCTCTATGATCCGCGTCACCCTGCCACCGAGCTTGTTTCGGCCCGTCGCCGAGACCCGTTTGGAATCTGGGCGCTCATCAATTTCGAGAAATGGAGATTCAGTTGAACAACACGCTCTACGACTATTCACCGATCATCGCTCGTCCCAAACTAGCTTTTCCCAACGGCGCTCGTATCGCGTTTTACGTCGGTGTGAACATCGAGCACTATGAGGTGGACAAGCCCTCCACCAGCATCTTCGGAGGCACGGCGCACCTCAAGCCCGACGCGCTGAACTACGGCTGGCGCGACTATGGTCCACGCGTCGGCATCTGGCGCATGATCGACACCCTCGACAAGTACAAGATGCGGGCGTCGGTTCTCCTCAACTCGGATTGCTGCCGGCACCATCCCCAGATCATCGAAGCGGGAAAAGCGCGCGATTGGGCTTGGGTCGCCCATGGCAAGAACAACTCGATCTTCCAAGCCGATATGACGGTGGAGCAAGAGCGCAGCTACTTGGCAGACGTCGTCAAGACAATCACCGACGCCACCGGCAAGCAGGTCAATGGCTGGATGGGGCCGGCCCTCACGGAAACATTCGACACCCCGCGGCTAGTCAAGGAACTGGGGCTTTCCTACGTGCTCGACTGGTGTGCGGACGACCAGCCATTTCCCCTCAACGTCGAAGGAATGATGTCGGTACCGTATTCGCTCGAGCTCAACGACATTCAGATGTTCCTCGGCAAGAGCCTGTCTGGGGACGATTTCTACCGGATGGTGATCGATCAATTCGATCAGCTCTATCAGGAAGCGGAGCACTCAGCCAAGGTGATGGCGCTTTGCCTGCATCCCTTTGTCATCAACCAGCCCTCTCGTCACAAGTACCTCGAGAAAGTACTTCAGTACATCACGGGGCACGAGGGTGTTTGGTTGACCACGAGCGACGATATCGCGGCCCACTACGCCAAGAGCTCTCACTTCGCGGAATTGAAACCCTGATGCGGCCAAGCCTCGCTGGGTCGAGGCTAATGAGACAGCGGGGCAACCCGCTTCCACCGCACGGCCAGGTCGTCATCGCATTCACGACATGATCGATGAATGTCCACCGCGTGGGCACCGCAGAACGGAGTGACCTCCTGCAGGCGATGGCATGTAGTTTGCAGGATTGTTCAGATAGCTTCGTTACATCCAATAAGAAATACAGGAGACTCACCATGATCGAGAAATATTTTTGTTCTCTAGCGGCCCGCTCTGTAGTCGCCGTACTGGCGCTAGCCGCCGGTAGTGCCGAGGCTGTGGACTGGAACGGCTACTTCCGCGCCGGCCCGGGTCTGACCAGCACCGCCAATGCATCGCGCGGCTGCTACGCTCTCAACGGCGGCGGCGCGGGCCTAAAGTACCGGCTGGGCAACGAATGCGATTTCTACGGCGAGTTCCAGCTTTCGCAAGGCTTCAAGAAGGACGACATCGACTACAAAGTCACGTTGATGGCTACCCACTACACGGCGGCCACCGACACCAATGGCAGCGGCTTCAGCATCGAACAGATGTTTTCCGAGGCGAAAGGATTCGACGTCGCGCCCGATGCTACTTTCTGGATCGGAAAGGAGCGCGGCAGGCGGGGCTATGTGTATATCGTCGACACCCAATTCATCGAGATGGCCGGCGTCGGTGCCGGCTTCAAAGGTCAGCCGATAGGGCCCGGCAAACTGGGCGCAGCTTACTACAAGACCGATGCCAACGCCGCTCGGCCCGGCAACCGTTTCAATCTCGAATATGTCGACCTGCCCGCTGGCCCCAATGGCACGCTGCACTTCTTCGCCACCGCGACCAAGGGCGATTTTTCCGGCGGCACCAAGGGCCTGGGCCTCTCGGCGCGCTACGACCAGGGCAAGCTATTCGACACCTCCTTGAGCAACATGCTGCTCCTGCAGTACGCTCAAGGCTCCACTGGGCTCAATGCCAACTTTGGCGATCTTACAGCCGGCCCTCGCGCTAAGGGCTGGCGCATCGTGGAAGTCATCAGCGGGCAGAGCGGCGCCTTGGGCGCCCAAGCCATGGCGCTGCTTGCTCGCGAGACAAGCTCCTCCGGCGTGGCGACTGATTCCGCCAGCGCTGGAGGCCGGCTGTCGTATGCCTTCACGCGACACTTCAAGCTCGTCAGCGAGCTCGGCGTGTCCCAGTACAAACCCGACGGCGGCGACACCGCGCGCCTGACCAAACTAACGATCGCGCCGACGTTGGCGGTGGGAGCAGATTTCTGGGCTCGACCCGAGTTCCGTCTGTATGTGACCAGAGCCAAGTGGAACGGCGCTGCCGGCAACGTCACGGGCCAGGTCGCCTTCGCGGACAGGACCTCGGGCACCAGTTTTGGCGCCCAACTCGAAGTGTGGTTCTAACAACCTATTTAACGGAGACAAAACATGAAAATACAACAACTAACCCCGGCGCTTGTGCTCGCGATGGTGTGCGCCGGCTCCATCGGTAACGCAAGCGCAGCCGATGCCGGACTCGAGCGGGCCAGGGCAACGCTGGTGCGCTACAGCGGAAATCCCGAATTCGTCGCCCCGGGCGAGGCTTTCGACGCCAAGGTATGCGCCTCAGGCAAGAAGATCCTCGCGATCCCCTTCACCAGCGCCAATCCGTTTCTCAAGGGCATTACTGACAGGATGAAGCGGGTGGGCTCCGAGCTGGGCCTAACCGTGACGGAGTGGGAAAACCAGGGCCAGCCCAATCAGCACACACAGGGCGTCAACTACGCAATCCAGGCCAAGTTCGACATGATTACCCTGCCGGCGGGAATCGACCCGAACGCCTTGGGCCCGTCGCTGCGCGCCGCCAAGGGTGCGGGCGTCAAGGTGGCGACCACACATTTTTACGACCCCGGCATGGTGCAGAATTCACTGCTCAGTAGCTCGCTCACCATCGGTTTCAACGAAGTCGGCCGCATACTCGCCGACTGGAGCATTGTGCGAACTGGGGGGAAGGCGAACATCATTATCATCAAGAGCGACGACGCACCGCCCACAGGTGCGATGGTAAGGGGAATAACCGAGCAGCTCGCCGCCAACTGCCCGACTTGTAAGATCACGCAACAGATCAATGTCGGCCTTGCCGAATGGGCAACTAAGATCCAGCCGTCTTTGCAGGCCGCTTTGCAGGCGCACCCGGAAGTGAATGTGGTGCTGCCGATCTATGACAGCATGTCGCAATTCGTTGTGCCGGCGGTCGCGCTGACGGGACGGGCGCAGACGGTCGCCGTAGGCACTTTCAATGGCACGCCCTTCGCTCTCGACTTCGTGCGCAACGGCAAGGTCGATCTCGACATCGGTGAGAGCCTCGACTGGATCGCCTACGCTACGATCGACGGGCACCTGCGCGACTTGTGCGGTTTGCCAGTTCCCAAGTCGCTCAACGTCCCCTTCTATCTATTTGACAAAAGCAATGTGACCGCCGCCGGCGTTCCCGCCAGCTTCGACAAGGGATACGGCAACGCTTATATCAGCGGGTTTCGCACGTTATGGAAGCTGAGCCGATGACCGCGCCGACGCCTGTCCTGGCGATCCAAGGACTGAGCAAGACCTTCGGCGGGGCACGAGTGCTGCAGAGTGTGGACCTCACGATCAACCCTGGTGAAATTCTTGGCTTGCTGGGACGCAACGGCTCCGGAAAATCGACGCTGGTCAAGATTCTCGCAGGTGTGCTTGCGCCGGATCCGGGCGCGGTGATCACATTCGATGGCAGAGCCACATCCCTGCCGTTCGCGCCCGGAGTTTGGCGTGCGCTCGGCCTGCGCTTCGTGCACCAGAACCTGGGGCTGACGCCCACGCTGACCGTACTTGAAAACCTCTACATGAGCGAGCTGGCCCAAGAGGGCGGCAGCTACATCGATTGGCGCCGATTACGAACGCGGGCGTCACAACTGCTGGAGGCCTATGGCTTGCATTTTTCCCCGGCCACGCAGGTCGAACGCCTGTCTCCTGTCGAGCGCGCCCAGCTTGCCTTAGTACGGGCCTTCGCCAACCTCGACGAGACAGCGCCGCCGCCGCGCCTCATCCTACTGGACGAGCCAACCCCTTTTCTGCCGCAGTCGGACGTGGAACGGCTCTTCGCACTAATGCGGCGAGGCGTTGAGCGCGGTGCAAGTATCATGTTCATCACCCATGACGTCGACGAAGTGATGACGATCACCGACCGGGTCGCGGTGCTCCGCGATGGTGCTCTGGTCGGCACCGGGCGCACCGCCGATGTCGGTCGCGCAGCTATCGTCAAAATGATCGTGGGCGAGACCGTCGCGCAGGGCCGCCTCGACAGTCATCAAAGAAAAGGGCAGCCGGGCGCGGCTATCACCGTGCAGGCCGCCTGCGCACGCCGCCTGGCGCCGACCGATCTCGACCTGCGTGCAGGTGAGATCGTCGGACTGACGGGTCTGGTCGGCTCGGGCTACGAAATGCTGCCGCAAGTCCTGTTCGGGGCCAGGGCCGCCGCCTCGGGAACTCTCACATTTGCGGGCGAGGCGCCGTTGTTGCTTCGCGGCCTGACTTCGTCGATGGCGATCGACCGGGGCGTCGCGTTCGTGCCCGGGGATCGCCTTGGCGCAGGATGCATCGGTGCCCTCAGCATTGCGGATAATCTCTTTTTTCCAAGCCTTTGCGAGTTCACGGGACGCGGACGCCTTGACCGCGGACGCATGATGCGGGAAGCACAGGGTGCCTGCGATGAGTTCGGAATCAGGCCGGCCACGCCGGGCGCCCCAGTCAACACATTGAGTGGTGGCAATGCCCAGAAAGTCCTCATGGCACGCTGGCTCCGTCGAACGACGCGGCTTCTGCTGGTGGTCGAACCGACCCAGGGAGTGGACGTGGGGGCCCGGCGTCAAATCATGCAGACCCTGCGAGAGGCGGCGGACAAGGGCACCTGTGTCGTGTGCGCGACCTCGGACGCCGAACAACTGGCCGATCTCTGCGATCGCGTGGCCATCTTTGCGCAGGGACGATTGCGTCTCTGGCTGTCACGCGAGCAGCTTTCAAAGACTGCGGTGGTCGCGGCTTGCTACGCGGCGTCTGACTCGAGTCAAATCACCGAGGAGCAGAGCGCATGAGACCCACGCCTTCCGGCTTGCGCGCCGCACACCACTGGGCACAGCGCGCCGAGCGCTTCGTCCTCGCCTTCACCTGGGCCGCGGTCGTGCTCGGCTTTTCTCTCGCGCTGCCCGGCATGTACTTCACCTGGGGCAATTTCTCGGTCATGTTCGCCACCTGGGCACCGTCGGCCGTCCTGGCGCTCGCGATCATCATTCCCCTCACGGCCGACGAATTCGACCTCTCGGTGGGGGCCACGCTCACGCTCTCCTCTTGCATCGTCGGCGTGCTCAACGTCTGGCTCGGGGCGCCTCTCTGGTTCTCAGTCTTAGCCGCGCTAGCCGCGGGCTGCCTGGCCGGGTTGGTCAATGCGGTGCTAGTGATTCGGCTGCGCGTCCCTTCCCTCGTGGCGACGATCGGGACAACCTCGCTGATGGCCGGCGTAGTGCAATGGATGACGAACTCGTCGACCATCAGCGGTATCGACGACAGGCTGATCGCAGTTGCGACCGGGCATTGGCTCGGCATTCCCAACGTCTTTCTCATCGCATTAGTGACGGCCGCGGCGATCTGGTATTTCTTCGAGCTCACGCCGTCCGGCCGACGCCTGCTATTCGTCGGTCGCGGCAAGGAGGCCGCCCGGCTGAACGGCGTCAATGTGGATCGCAGCCGACTCTTCGCGTTCGTAGCCTCCGGCGGCTTGGCAGCCTTCGCCGGCGTGCTTTACGCGGGGCTTCTCGGTTCGGCCGACCCGTACTCAGGGATGAACCTGCTGCTTCCCGCCTTCGCCGCCGCCTTCCTCGGTGCGACCGCCTTCACGCCGGGTCGGTTTAACACACCTGGAACCATCTTTGCTGTGTATTTTCTTGGAAGCGGCGTGACGGGCTTAACGATGCTGGGCATTCCGATCTGGGTGACCAGCATCTTCAACGGCCTCGCGCTCATTACCGCCGTCGCCCTGTCGCAATGGGCACGCAGGCAGTTCGTCGGAGGCGACGACGAATGAGCTTGCCGGGCAGACTCGATCGCACGCTGACATTTCATATATCCATGGGAAGGAATGCAGAGATGTTTTGCGCGCGACTGGTGGTTCAATTCTTGTGTCCTAGCATCGCTGAAATACAGGTTGGGAATTTACCCGTTTTCGTACCCATATTTCGGCTTTCAGTTCACGCAGGCTTACGATCCACCCCCAACGCTCCTACGAGGTGTCGCACAACGGCGTTGATGCTCGCAGCGAATCAGCACTGATGTGAATGGGTGGCCGCAAAGCGGAAGTGCAAAATTCTTCATCTAAGGGAGAGCAATTCTCAATGCGAGACGTTACTCGGAAGTGAATCCATTGCTCAGTTTCCAGCGAGGCTCGCCTCTTTGGCCCCGACGCCAGTTACGATGAAATCACGTTGAAAGACAGCACGATCGTATATATCCAATACGAGGCTGACGAAAAATGGAAGTCATCCTACGGAACCTGGGAGGTCAATCTTGTCAAACTATTCTGCTTGAGACTTACGTAAAGGTTCAAAACCGATCGCTTGTTAACAATCAGCTGAAGGATGCACAGATTGACGTGAGGTATTGGCGCGGCCATGGCCAATCCAGCAACGATGCCTGCTTCTTCAAAGCGCAGAGAGCCTGAAAGACGCAATGCCCAGCAACGAAGAAATCCGAAATTAGCAAATAGTGCTTTGCGAAATCAGTCGTTAAGATGCTCAGTAAATCGCGACCACCAGCTCGGGCACAGCGGTGAACAAATCAGCCTCCAGCCCGTAATCAGCAACACTGAAAATCGGTGCCTCGGGGTCCTTGTTGATGGCGACGATGACCTTGCTGTCCTTCATGCCGGCCAGGTGCTGGATGGCGCCCGAGATGCCGGC
>NZ_JBFUJO010000043.1:0-19686 GCF_056401355.1 Polaromonas sp. P4_F4
AGAGCGGCGAGAGCGGCGTGGGTGGGGGCAACGAGGATCATGACTTTCATTAGGAGAACGAGGATGATATCTACATTAATCGTGCGGTTTGCCGCAGTCGTCGCACTTGGTGCGGCTGCTGTCGCGACTCCCGCATTCGCGGAGAAAGTACTTCGTGTCGGTATGACGGCGAGCGACGTGCCGCTTACTACCGGTCAACCGAGCCAAGGCACTGAGGGTCTCCGCTTCATGGGCGTCACCGTTTACGACGGGCTTGTGAATTGGGACCTGTCCAGCTACGACAAGGCCGCGGTCTTGAGGCCGGGACTGGCGGAAAGCTGGTCCGTCAGCGAAACCGACAAAACGCTCTGGAACTTCAAGTTGCGCAAAGGCGTGAAATTCCATGACGGCTCGGAGTTCAACGCGGACGCCGTGGTCTGGAACTTCGCCAAGCTGATGAAGCGTGATGCGCCGCAGTTCGATCAAGCTCAATCGACCCAGGGCTCGCAGTACTACGGCACCATCGAGAGCTGGTCGAAGATAGACGACTACACCGTCCAGATCAAAACCAAGAAGCCCGACGCCGTCCTGCCATACAACCTCGCAAACATCTACTTCTCGAGTCCTAAACGCTGGGAGGAGCTGGGTAGAGACTGGAACAAATTTGCGTATCAGCCATCCGGTACCGGGCCCTGGATGCTGCAGAAGCTTGTACCTCGCGAGCGTGCTGAGCTGGTCCGCAACCCGAACTACTGGGATCCGAAGCGTATTCCTAAGTCCGATCGGTTGGTGCTTATGCCAATGCCCGATGCCAATACCCGCGTTGCAGCTCTGCTGTCAGGTCAGATTGACTGGATCGAGGCTCCACCACCTGACGCCTCGTCGCGCCTGATGCAGGCCGGGATGCAGATCGTCACGAACAAGTACCCGCATATCTGGGCCTATCAGATTAGCTTGATGGAGGACTCGCCCTTCAAGGACGTTCGTGTGCGTAAGGCGGCAAATCTTGCCATTGACCGCGAAGGAATGGCGAAGCTTCTGAGGTTCGCTGTACCGGCGAGAGGCATGATAACGCCGGGACACCCGTGGTTCGGCAAGCCAAACTTCGAAATCAAGTACGATCCCGACGCGGCTATCAAGCTGTTGGCGGAAGCGGGCTACAGTACCAAGAATCCCGCGAAGATCAAAGTCGTGATCGCACCTTCCGGCTCGGGCCAGATGCAGCCCCTCCAGATGAACGAATTGATTAAGGAGAACTTCAAGCGCGTTGGCATCAACATGGAGTTCGAGGTCCTGGATTGGGAGGCACTCCGCGGACGTCGTCGTGCTGGAGCCTGGGCGCCCGAGAACAAAGGGCGGCAAGGCGTCAATAACAGCTGGGCGTTCTGGGATCCCGACATTGGATTAATCAAGACGGCGGCCTCCTTCGAGCCGGTGCCAACGGGTTATAACTGGGGTCGGTTCAACGATGCCAAGGCGGATGAGTTGGCAACCAAGGCCAAAAATGCGTTCGATCCAAAAGAGCAGAACAAAATCTTAGCGGAGCTTCACTCTCACATAGTAGATCAAGCGATGTGGATTTGGGTGGTGCATGACCTCAACCCGCGAGCCATGTCGCCAAAAGTGAAGGGTTTTGTACAAGCGCAGAGCTGGCTTCAGGACCTGACGCCGGTTGATATGCAATGAGGTGCAGCCGTAACCCGACAGGATCATCCCATAAAGATCGAAATGATCCGACCGAAGCGGTTGACGGCACTGAGGAGCCAGCATGCTGATCTATCTTCTGCGACGCGTACTCTACACGATCCCGATTGCCATTGGGGTTTCCATCGTCTGCTTTGCGCTTATCCACTTGGCCCCGGGTGATCCTTTGAGTGCGGTCATGCCCGAGGGCGCCAGTCCGCAAGTCATTGCCGAGCTCACGGTGGCCTACGGTTTTGATAAGTCTGTGCCCGAGCAGTATCTGACGTGGCTTGGCCGCGTCCTGACTGGCGACTTCGGCGTATCGATCATGACGCACCGGCCGGTGCTTAGCGAGGTTGGTCCTGCTGTCGTCAATACGCTGACGTTGGCGGTTGCCGCGGCCTTCATCGGCCTTTTCGTTGGCCTCCTACTAGGCCTCATCGCTGGCTTTACGAGCGGCACATATGTGGACCGCAGCGTCACGGCTCTTGCCGTGACTGGCGTAAGCATTCCGCACTACTGGCTCGGCATGGTCTTGATTGTGATCTTCGCGGTCAATCTCGGTGTCCTGCCGGCCATGGGCATGGGCATAAAGGGCTCTACCATGTTCGCTGCGGATTGGGAGAGCCTGCGCCATCTCATTCTCCCTGCCATCGCTCTGTCCGTGATACCGGCCGGAATCATCGCCCGCTCGGTGCGCAGCACGGTCGCTGAGGTGCGCAAGCAGGACTTCGTGCAGACGCTCTATGCGAAGGGACTTCCTCCACAACGGATATTCATCCATGTCATCAAGAATGCAGCACCCACGGTGCTCGCCATTATGGGCCTCCAGCTTGCTCAGCTTTTGGGCGGCTCCATCCTGGTCGAGACAGTGTTTTCGTGGCCGGGCACCGGCTTCCTGTTGAATACGGCAATCTTCACGCGCGACCTGCCCATCCTGCAAGGCACGGTCCTCGTGCTATCGATGTTCTTTGTTTTTATCAATCTGATCGTCGACCTTGTGCAGACCGTATTCGATCCGCGCATCAAGCGAACCTAAAGTGAGCCGAAATCACATGACCACATCAACCACACTTGATGAACCCCGCGTGGCCTCAAAAGTCGGCAAGCGGCCTAGCTCACGTAGCTTCTGGCAGACGGTGGGCCGCCGCCTTTCGCGCGATCCGGTCACTATTGTTTGCGCGTCCATTCTTCTTTTCATTGTTTTGGCGGCGATTTTTGCACCCCTGATCGCTCCCCATGATCCTTATACGACTAGCATGACACACCGCCTTCTGCCGGTCGGCGAACACCGTCATTGGCTTGGCACGGATGAGCTTGGGCGCGATCTTCTGACGCGTTTGATCTATGGCGGACGCATGTCGTTATTCATGGGCTTCATGCCGGTCGTTCTCGCGACCATCATTGGTGGCATGCTAGGCATCATCGCTGGCTATGCAGGTGGAGCCATCAACATGGCGATCATGCGCGTGATCGATGTCTTCTACGCGTTTCCGTCAGTCTTGCTTGCTGTCGCGATTTCGGGCGTACTCGGGGCCGGCATTGTCAACAGTCTCGTTTCTCTGACACTGGTCTTTATTCCGCCGGTCGCGCGTGTCGCGGAGAGCGTGACCACCCAGATACGCAATCAGGACTATATCGAGGCAGCGCGTGCTACTGGCGCTGCAAGTTGGCGCATCATATTCGGGCATGTTTTGAGCAACGTGATGGGGCCAATTCTCATTTATGCTTCAAGCCTCATCAGTGTGTCTATCGTCATCGGTTCCGGCTTGAGCTTCCTGGGTCTCGGCGTTGTGCCCCCCGAGGCCGAGTGGGGTTTGATGTTGAACACATTGAGGCAGTCGATATACGTCGCACCTCTCAATGCTGTGCTTCCAGGCATCATGATATTTCTGGCCTCCATGTGCTCGAACCTGATTAGCGATGGGTTACGTGCCGCAATGGACGTCAAGGTGTGAGGCGGGAAGCATGACCACACAAACCTCCTTCAAATCATCGGCAAAAATGAAGCTCGAAACAATCAATGTAGATTCATGTAATCGCGGTGGCGCGGAACAGCCAATACTTGTGGTGCGGGACCTCAAGAAACACTTCCCCATTAAAGGTGGGCTGCTCGGTCGCACGCTCGCTCACGTCAAGGCAGTGGACGGAATTTCTTTCGACGTGAGGAAGGGCGAGACACTGGGAATCGTCGGAGAGTCGGGATGCGGAAAGTCGACGGCTGCGCGGCTTTTGATCCGTCTGATAGAGCCCGATTCAGGCACGATCACTCTCGAAAACGGACCGGTGTCGCCGGGCGTTGAGCTCAGCGTGCGCGAGCTGCGCCGCCAGATTCAGATGGTGTTCCAGGATAGCTACGCTTCGCTCAATCCGCGCTTGACAAACGAGGACTCCATCACCTTCGGGCTCAAGGCAAACGGCGTTCCCAGACTCGAGGCAATCAAGCGCGCGCACAGCATGATGCGCATGGTTGGACTCGTGCCGGAGATGTTTTCCCAACGCTATCCGCATGAACTGTCGGGTGGCCAGCGTCAGCGGGTCAACATCGCCCGTGCGCTTGCTCTCGGTCCCCGCGTTTTGATTCTCGATGAAGCCGTGTCTGCACTCGACAAGTCGGTGGAGGCGCAAGTTCTCAATCTGCTGCAGGACCTCAAGGAGCGCCTGAACCTGACGTATATCTTCATTTCCCATGACCTTAACGTGGTGCAGTACATCAGCGATCGGGTGCTCGTGATGTATCTCGGAAAGGCCATCGAAATCGGTCCGGTCGATCGTATCTATAACTCGCCCCTGCATCCCTATACGCGTGGCCTACTGTCCTCCCGGCTGTCGATGGACTCGCGCAAGCGCGTTTCGACGGCCCCGCTGTCCGGGGATCCGCCAAACCCAATCGATCCGCCATCAGGCTGCCGGTTTCGTACGCGCTGTCCTATCGCGGAAAAGTTGTGTGCGGAACGCGAGCCACAGTTTTCGAGTTCAAGCGCCGATCACACGGTCGCATGCCATGCGCACAGTCCGGGCTCTGGCCATAGTTTGGCTAAAGCTACTTTATGAACGAAGAGAAACTATGCAGGAGCACACTGTGAGAATGACTAGCGAAATCGCGGAGACCTCTCCGTTGGTGGATGTCGAGGGGCTGACCGTGCGGTTCGTGTCGCGCGATCTGAATATCTCGGTTGTAAACGACGTGAGCTTCAAACTTCAGCAGGGGCAGGTGCTCTGCCTGCTCGGCGAGTCCGGGTCGGGAAAGAGCGTGACTATGCGGGCGTTGATGCGCCTTTTTCCACCGACGGCCCGAATCGGAGGACGGATCATCATCGATGGCATCGATATTCTGAGCCTTCCGAAGGCTGAGCTGCGCAAAGTGCGCGGTCGGCTCATTTCAATGGTGTTTCAGGAGCCGATGACGGCGCTCGATCCTGTCTTCACGATAGGTAGTCAGATCGCCGAGTCCGTGTCGTATCACGACGGCGTTTCTTCCCGTGAAGGCTACAAACGCGCACTCGAGCTGCTCGAGCTTGTACAGGTACCATCGGCAAAGCGGCGACTTGACGCCTATCCGCATGAGTTGTCTGGCGGGCTGCGTCAGCGCGCTATGATTGCGCTCGCCCTCGCTTGCCGACCCAAGCTTCTCCTTGCCGACGAGCCAACGACGGCTCTCGATGCTACCGTGCAGATTCAGATTCTCCTCCTGTTGCGGGAACTGCAGAGCGAGCTCGGCATGGCCACTATTTTTGTGACGCACGATCTCGGCGTTGCGTGTGAGGTTGCGGACAATGTCGCGGTCATGTATGCAGGGCGTTTCGTGGAGTCTGGGCCCGTTGCCGACGTGATGGATGCGCCCAAGCACCCCTACACAGAGGGATTGCTGCGTTCAACAGTGCATGCCGGTACGAGAGGCCGGCGTCTCGATCCCATACCGGGATCTCCGCCAGACCTCGCCGAGCTGCCGCTCGGATGCGCGTTCGCGCCGCGATGTCCCTATGTGCAGCCGGCGTGTATGGAGGTGCCGCCACCAAACTTCAATCTGGGGGGATCTCACATGGCGCGATGCATTCGCCTGAGCTCTGAAATTCGGTCCACCGGATTGTCCGGCGCTCTTGTTGACTGAAATTGCTTTCGAGTCAAACACACCTTCTTGGCGCGGTGCGTTTCACACAGACAATAAATCCGTGGTCAACGCGGCTCCAAGGCTCCAGCTACTCGGGATTTATGTCCAATTTTTTTTGGACCAGGATCCCCTGTAGCCCGCGCGGCTCAAGCAAGCGCCCAGGGCGGCCCGAATCCGGGCCGGCGTTTTATTTATCTTTGGCGGCTACGACATCGTTTCCAGTGGAATATTGAGCTGCACCCGGCGCCGCAACCATTGGCTGGGTCGATAGCGAGGGTCGCCTGTCAGGTTGAAAATCTCCTGCATGAGTTGCAGGAGACGGGATGGGCCCAACAACTGTCCCCATTCAAAAGGACCCTTGGGATAGCCCAAAGCTGTTTTGACCGCCAGATCGATGTCCTTAGGCGCAGCTATGTGTTGTTGGGCCATTTCGCAAGCCAGATGCACGATCATTCCAACCACCCGCTGGGCCACATAACCGGCAGAGTCCGAAATCCAGTAGGGCTTTAGGTTGACTGATCTTGCCAAAGCTGAAGCAGCGTCAACGGTTTCCTGAGAGGTGCCGGCGCTCCGCATGAAAGTCAACGCGGAATCCGAGAAGAACAGCCCGTCGACGGCAATGGTGTTCGCTGCCTTCAGACCGGAACGCTGAACCGTCGACGCAATGTCCGAACCAATGGGAGCGACGATACAGACGTCCGCGGAAATGGCATCTGTCGCCCGTGCCAGACCCGTGCGGGTAAGCAATTGGCGCAGAGGTTCTGGCACCGCACTCCCGCCATCTCCAAAAAACACTTTAAGTGGTTTCTCCGGGTCCATCGACGTTTGGGTGTTGACGTCAGCCGAGATGGTGTTTCTCGGGTAGGCGTAAAAGCCGCGGCCTGACTTTCGGCCGAGCAACTTGCCCTCAAGGCGAACCCGCGTGATGCTGGAGGGCCGGTAGCGGGGGTCCTCATAGTATTGGCGATAGATGGACTCCATCACCGGATGGGAAACGTCCAAACCGGTCAGATCGAGAAGTTCGAAGGGGCCCATACGGAAGCCGGCGGTATCTCGAAGGATGCCGTCAATGGTCTCGAAATCAGCGACGTGCTCGCCAGTCAACTGCAAGGCTTCGGTAACATATGCGCGTCCGGCATGGTTCACGACAAATCCTGGTGTGTCGGCGGTGACTATTGCTTTGAAACCAATTTTTTGGGAAACCATCCGGAGCAGGTCAACGACGCTGGCATTCGTCTCCAATGCTTGCACAATCTCTACCAGGCGCATTCTCGGGACGGGGTTAAAAAAGTGGAACCCAATGACGCGAGATGGATGTTGACAAGACGCGGCAATAGACGTGACGCTCAAAGACGACGTGTTGGTCGCCAGAATGGTCTTATCGTGAACTCGCTTCTCGAGCTCCAAAAATAGTGATCGTTTGGCGTTGATGTCTTCATGAATTGCTTCGATCACCAGGGTCGACTGGCCGATCGGTCCGGCGCTTGCGGATGCCGCAATGTTTCGAATGGCGGCATCTGCAAGGTCGTCGCTCAATCGCCCCTTTTTTACTTCTTCACTGATTGATTTTGTCAAGTTTTCTATCGCCCGGTCCACTGCTGCCGGTTCAATATCAAACAGTTCGACAGGGTAGCCTGCCACCGCAAATACCTGCGCTATTCCTTGCCCCATAACACCGGTGCCGGCAATAAAAACCCGCTCAATGGTGTATTCACTATTAGTTGTCATTTATTGTTGATTCCTTGTTGGTTGTCCTCGCGAATCGGTGCGTGCCGATCCATCATCTGGCGGCGCAATGTTTCGCATCTTTGAGTGGAGACTGAGCGGCCCCAATGTCGGAAAACAGGGCGCTTGGGTGTGTGTCTTGCCTTCTGTCGTCGTCTCGAACCGCTATGTATCCGGATAGGTACGGGCGCAACTAATGTGCCACATGGAAACCAGTGCTGCCGATCGACGGCAGCTGCTTTTCAGCATGCTCGATGTGATCTTTTGGAGAACATGTTGTAGTCGCGGCCGACATATAAATCCATGCCGGATCCTGCGTTGATGCTGTTCCGTCGGTTTTATTGTCTGAATAAGTTCGGGAAAAAGTTTTCGTTATTGGGAGAGCTGAGGCGGCAATGAGCCGACATCGGTGTTGAGAATTCCTGGCGCCGGCATTGACCGCCGCAGGCTGCCTATGTTCGAGTCATGTCAGAGAGAAAATGCTTGGCCTACCAGGCCGTGGAGAATGACCTATGCATCTTCCATTTCGGCCAGGCGTTTGTACAAATATGACCGCGAAATTCCGAGTTCAGCTGCAACTCGCTGTTTATTGCCGCCAAACTTTGACATCGCGCGCCGGATTAAAGTGCCCTCAAGGTCATGGACGGCATCTTTCACTGATCCGCCAACTTTTGGTTCCGAGACGCTGTTGAGTGGCGTGGATTGCAGGGAGTTCTGTTGGACGTGACCGGAACTCGGACCTAATCCGAAGTCCGGGATTTCAATGAAGTCTCCGCTGGTGAAGATCGCTCCACGCTCAACGGTGTGAATAAGTTGACGTACGTTGCCGGGCCAGGATTGGTCCTGCAGGTATTCAATTGTGGCTGGCGATATTTTCTTCGGCGCGGCGCCGTGGCGAGTCGCAAAGGCTTGCAGTGCGCTTTCCACGAGGAGAGGAATGTCCTCAAGACGGTCTCGCAGCGGTGGCAGGTGAAGAGTTACCACGCTGATCCGGTAGTACAGATCGAGTCTGAACTGGTTGTCCGAAATCATGCCCTGGAAGTCCCGGTTGCTGGCGGATACCAGGCGGAAGCTGGAAGATCTTCCTTTTTCTCCGCCAACACGCTCGAACATCCCGTCCTGCAAAACGCGAAGTAATTTCACCTGGATTTCAAGCGGCATGTCGCCAATTTCGTCGAAGAACAGTGTGCTCTCGTCGGCCATCTCGAATTTTCCTCTGCGGCCCTTTCGTTCAGCGCCGGTGAACGCACCTGCTTCGTAACCAAACAATTCGCTTTCCACCAATGTTGCGGGCAGGGCTGCCGCATTGACAAGAACCATTGGCTTTTCCCGCCTCATGCTTAGCAAATGAATGGCGTGCGCAACAAGTTCCTTCCCGGTGCCACTCTCACCGACCAGAAGAACGGGCACGTCAAGAGGCGCCACTTTAATGATTTCTTCTTTTAATCTGCGAATGGCTGGGCTATTGCCGACGATTTGGTCCAGGCCGTGCGTTTTGTTTCGCAGGCTGGATAGTTCCCGCTTGTAGAACGCAACCTCTGAGCGAAGACGAGTGAGTTCTGCGCTCATCGACTGCAGATGCTCCGGTCCGCGAAACATGATTTGTCCAATGGCCCCAACGACACGACCATCGGGATTGTGGATAGGGACTCGAGTGACGACGCGGGTATGGCCTCGCATTTCTTGCAGGACGCCAATTTCCGCCTTGCCGGTTTTGGCGACTTCATGCAGGCGCGTGTTCTCAATAACGTCCGTAACGTGCTTGCCGATCCCTTCGCCGGCGCCCAGACCGAAAAATCTTCGGTGGATAGGGCTGAGATAACGAACGATGCCGTCCGCATCAACCACAGTCATGGCTTCGTATGGGTTCGTGAGCAAATGCTCAAGAATGTCGTACGCAAATGGCACTGTGGCTACAAAGTCGAAGAGTGCGTGCCCAGCACCTTGCCCGACACTCATGAAAACGCAGCCGCCTTCGCCCTTGATGGGTATGACTGTCAGGTCCTGGCCGGATGCCTTGACGGAAAGCACGCTCCGCTCCTGCGCGTCCATACCCCGGCGCCAACGTTGGATCACTGCCGTGGCAGTTGCTGCATGCTCGAAAACGCCAGTCGCGAAAATGATGCGCGCTACCGTATCCACAACAAGAATGCTGAGATAGTCGTGTTCTGCTTCGTTGGTCATGCTGTCTCTTTCTTCCGCGAAGTGTAGTTCTCAATCCCGAACTGTGTATTTGGTGAATACACTGACATGTCAAAGATCGTGGTGATTTTCGCGATGCTTCCGCGTCATTCTTCCAGAACTTACCATGTACTACAGCGTTTGAGGTCATCCCCACAACACAGTTTTTTGGCTGGCATAAGTATTGCTGCCATGAGACGGAAAACGAATGGGACAAAATGACATCAAGCAGCCATCTACCGGTAAAAGCCCCATCAAGCGGCCTTAAATTCCTGGCCGGGGTAAAGGTCTTGGATTTGACAACTTCTGTAGCTGGACCTTATGCGACACAGCTCCTGGCGGATCTTGGCGCGGTTGTGGTCAAGGTTGAACGTCCGGAGGGTGGCGACGACGCGAGAGCCTGGGGTCCACCATTCCTGGATGGTGAGTCCCTGTGGTTTTTGGCGGTAAACAGAAACAAGCTCAGCGTTACCTTGGACTATGCAAGTGAAGAGGGAGCGGAAGTGCTTCGCGATTTCGTTCGAGTGGCGGATGTTGCCATCGTCAATCAGGTCGAACGTACTCAGCGCAAGCTCGGCATAGATTGTGAGTCCCTCACGGCCCTTCGCCCGGGTCTGATCCATGCGTCCATCACCGGTTTTGGCCTGACTGGGCCGCGCAGCGATTTGCCTTGTTACGACCTTATCGCCGAGGGTTATTCCGGGGTAATGGATTTGACGGGGGATGCCGACTCTGGACCGCAAAAGGTGGGTAGTCCAGCCGCTGATCTTTTGGCGGGCCAGGACGCCGCTTTGGGGATCCTGGCAGCGCTTCATCGGCGGCAGAAGACCGGGCAGGGCTGCAAAGTGGACGTGGCTCTTGTGGACAGCATGACCCGATTCATGGCGCCGCGAATCATTCCATATCTTGGCTCCGGGGAGCTTCCCCAAAGATCCGGCGGACGTGACAGCGTGATTGCCATTTACCAAACGTTCGGCACTGCCGATGAGCCGTTGACGCTTGGACTTGGGAACGACCGCATCTGGGCGCGATTTTGGGAGTGCGTCGGCGACTCCCAATACGGTAAAGATCCTAGGTTTTCAAGCAATGCATTGAGGCGTGCGCATCGCCCGGAGATAGTGGCGCACATACAAATCATTCTGTCTGCCAGATCGCGACGCGATTGGATGGATATCTTTTCGAGGGCGCGGATTCCGGCGGGGCCCATTTACCGTATAGACGAGTTGACGCGAGATTCCATGTTGATTGAGCGAGGGTTGTTCTACAGGACGGTGGGCGATGGCAGGAGTGTTCCGCAAGTTGGCCTGGGGATCAGGTTTGATGGCGAGACGGAAGCATGCAACCGACCGCCGCCTACTCTCGGCCAAGATAACGAACAGGTATTCCGGGACTGGCTGGGTCGGCCAATAGGTGAAATCTCGCGCCGCAAAAAAACCACAATTAGTGCATAGTTCATTCAATATAGGAGATGTCAAGATGACTCAGAAATACCGGGAAATCACATACGCCGAGGATGGCTCGATTGGTACCATTACGCTGAACCGCCCGGAAGACGGAAACATGTTCACCGTCCAGATGTGTCACGAAATCCGTGATTGCATCAATGAAATCAGGCGTGAAACACGCACTCGAGTCATTGTGTTGACCGGTGCGGGCGAAAAATTCTTTTGCATTGGCGGCCGCAAGGAGGGGATGGAGGACACGATTCTCTACGCCGGCGTTTTGCCAGTGCTGGATATGTACGAGAGCATTGATCATCTGCAGAAGCCGGTCATTGCGGCTGTCAATGGGTTTGCAGTGGGGGGCGGCAATGTCCTACAGATGGTCTGCGACCTGACCATAGCCAAAGAAAGCGCCATATTCCGTCAAGTCGGACCCATGATGGGAAGCTTCGACGCTGGCTATGGCACCTGGTACCTCGAAGACCTGGTGGGGAAAAAGCGCGCCAAGGACATCTGGTATCGCAATCCAAAGATGACGGCGAATGATGCCTTGAACATTGGATTGGTTAACAAGGTCGTACCTGACGCCGAATTTTCCGCGGCCACGCGCGAATACGCGCTTGAGGTGGCGGATCGTGGTGCTTTTGCGCTCGCGTCGATCAAGGCTGCGTTTGGCGCGCGCCACGGCGGTGTGTCGGGCATGTCTCGCATGTCTCACGATCTGCTGCTGCGTGGCTATCTCGACACCGATGAATCAAAAGAACTGTCCAAATCGATGTCGGAAAAGCGCAAGCCGGATCCATCCAAATTTGGTCATTGAGGCGAATGAGATCCGGCTATGCAAAATTTGCTGACATTGCACAATCCACAGACGGCGCGTGACTACTACCTGGAGGGGACCTGGTGCAACGAGACCATGTACCATCTTCTGCGCAGCAACGCAAAGACAAGAGGGCATCGCTTCGCTTTGCGCGACGCCAATAACCGGCTTACGTGGCAGCAGCTGCTCGAGTGGGTCGATCATGTCGCCGCGCATCTCCACTGGACTGGTCTTAGTGCTGGTGATCGTGTGGCAATCTGGCTGCCCAGCAGGGTTGAGTCGGTGGTGGTATTTCTTGCGTGCTCAAGAAATGGCTACGTATGCAATCCGTCTCTTCATCAAAATTACACTGTAAAAGAGATCGTCGGCCTGCTGGATCGAATCTCGTGCCGGGCGCTTTTTGCGCAGCATGGATATGGCGCGGATGCGGCTGAACACAACATTTTCGAGCAGGCCGCCCAATTGCCGACGATGCGGCAGATGTATGCCTTGGGAAAGGCGGCGGGCGCTGGTTCAGAACAGTATGAGGTCAAAGATTTCCCTGATCGCATTAGCACTGTCATCGCTCCTCCGCCCAACACCAATCCGGACAAGATCGTCTATCTGGCGTTCACCTCGGGCACTACTGGCACGCCCAAGGGTGTGATGCATAGCGATAACACCCTTCTTGCCAACGGGCGTGCGATGGTGCAGGACTGGGGTCATGATGAAGAAACGGTTCTTCTGACATTGAGCCCGCTCAGTCATCATATTGGCACCGTGGCCCTGGAGCAATCACTGGTGGCAGGTTGTGAGCTCGTGATTAATGATCCTTCGGTGAGTACCCCACCTATCCAGTGGATTGAGAATACCGGTGCGACCTATGTGATGGGGGTTCCAACCCACGCGATGGACCTCCTGGCCACGATGAAATCGGCGCGCATGGAAACCTTGGGCAAGGTCAAGATTTTTTACATGGCTGGATCACCTATCCCTCAAGAGACTGCAGAGCAATTCATGCGCCTGGGCGTCACGCCGCAGAATGTCTATGGCATGACTGAGAACGGATCGCACCAATACACTTTGCCGACGGATAACACCGCAACAATCACTTCCACGTGCGGCAAGGCTTGCCGCGGCTACGAAATCAAGTTGTGGAACCCCGAGCGTCCAGATGAAGAGGTGGCCGCCGGAGAGGTGGGCGAAATTGGCGGGCACGGCGCGGTGCTGATGCTTGGGTATTTCAACAATCAGGCTGCTACAGAAGGCTCATTCAATGCCAGCGGATGGTTCTTGAGCGGCGACTTGGGCCAATTCGATAGTGACGGCAATGTGCGAATCGTTGGCCGCAAGAAAGATCTCATCATTCGCGGCGGACACAACATTCATCCGGCAAACATTGAAGGACTTGCGCATCGCCACCCGGCTGTCGGAAAGGCTGCAGCTTTCGCGGTGCCGGATGACAGATTGGGTGAGCGAGTCTGTCTTGCTGTCGTGACGTCCGCGGCCTCTACTATCGACGGCATGGAAATGCTGGAGCATCTGGCCGCCTCCGGGCTGTCAAAGTTTGACATGCCTGAGTTTTTTGTAGTGCTAGACCAGTTTCCTCTCACGCCAAGTGGAAAAATTTTGAAACGCGAATTGATGGCGTGGGTTAAAGACGGCCGCCTCAAGCCATCACCAGTGCGATGGGTGCAGTCGAAAACTAAGGAGAAGGCGGTATGAGCATTGACCTTAAAGTGATCGACGAGTTTTCCGTTCTGACCATCAACCGGCCGGAAGCGTTGAACGCTCTGAGCTTTAAATTAATTGAAGAAATCAGCCAGGCGATCGACATAGCGGCCAAGTCGAAAACCAGGGCGCTGATCATTACCGGGGCTGGCGCCAAATCCTTTTGCGCCGGCGCAGATATTAAAGAGTTGCAAAACCGGAGCTTGCGGGATCAGAGGGAAGGAGCGGAGCTCGGGCAGTCGGTCTTCGCCAAGCTGGACAGTTTGCCAATCGCATCGATCGCGCTGGTCAATGGGTACGCGTTTGGCGGCGGCCTGGAGCTCGCGTTAGCCTGTTCCTTGAGGGTGGCGACTCCGAATGCCAGGTTTGGCCTGCCTGAAATCAAATTGGGTCTGATCCCCGGCTATGGCGGTACTCAGCGCTTGCCGCGGCTTGTCGGCCAGGCGCGCGCTTTGGACATGATCTTGACCGGCCGGCCGGTTGACGTCGGCGAGGCGCTGGCTATTGGCCTGATTAATCGGCAGGTCGAACTCCCCGGCATTGAGGCCGCCTTCGCTTATGGTCGTGAGTTCACAAGTTACGGGCTTCTCGCGCAGCAGTTCGCTCGTGAAGCAGTATTGCGATCGCACGCCAACTCCCTCTCGGAAGGCTTGCGAATCGAAGCCGATTTATCGACGCTTGCCTATCGTAGCGAAGACGCGATTGAGGGCATGCAAGCGTTTGTCGAAAAACGTTCTCCAATCTTTAAGGACCGATAGCCATGACGCAGAAGTGCATTGTTGTAACCGGCGCCAGCCGTGGAATTGGCGCCGCAATTGCCGGTCGATTGGCCAACGATGGATATGTCGTCGGCTGCTTGTCGCGGTCCGGAGAAGTACCGGATATCGGTGTTCAGAACGATGTCGTCCGCGAGCGCCTGGTCGGCGCCGTCTGCGATGTCACTGATCCGGAATCCTTTCGTCGCGCTTTTTCGTTTTTTGCCGACTGTGGTCACACCATCGCTGGTCTGGTAAATAACGCTGGCGTGCATCTGGAAGGACGCTCGCATGAATTTCCGATTGAAGACTGGCGAAAAGTCATGGAAACGAATGCGACCTCCGTCCTGGCCGGCTGCCAGGGCGTATTCCCTCACCTGGTGAAGGCCGGCGGCGGAGTCATCATCAATATTGGCTCGTTTTTCGACAAGCTCGGCGTTAAACAGAATCTTGCATATTGCGCTTCCAAGGCGGCGGTCGGTGCGATGACGAGGTGCTTGGCCGTCGAATGGGCGCAACATGGTGTGAAGGTGCTGGATGTGGCGCCTGGATACATCCAGACCGATTTGAATAAAGACGTTATGTCGAACGGGCCACTCCGCGCGTATTTGCAGAAGCGGATTCCGGGGGGTGAGCCAGGAACCGCGGACGATGTCGCCAAACTCGTGGCTGCGTTGTTCGGCATGGACGGCGGCTTTTTGACCGGCGAAACCATCTATATCGATGGTGCTCAGGGCATTGCCCATTAGATGGAAAACTGATGACTCTCTTTGACCGTATTGATGCCCGCTTGAATCTTCCTGAAGAAGAGCAATTGATTCTGGACACCGTCCGTTCCCTGTGCCGTGACCAGATTGCAGCGAAAGCGGAGCATGTAGACAAGACCTCGGAATTCCCGTGGGAGAACGTGCGCGCCATCAACGACATGGGTCTGAACGCCATGTTCATCCCGGAAGAGTACGGCGGCAGTCCGTTGTCCTACTCCTGTTATCTGGCATGCGTGCGAGAGATATCGGAGGCGTGCGCGTCCACCGGCATTATCTGGGCAACAAACTTCCACGCGATAAAACCCCTGATCGACTTTGGCAACGAAGAGCAGAAGTCCCGACTGCTTCCCACGATTGCCAACGGCGGGCTCGCGGCGTTGGTCATTACTGAAGCGACTGCCGGTTCAGACGCCACCGGCATGAAGACAACGTTCCGTCCGGAAGGAGATCAGATCCGTGTCGATGGCACCAAGATATTTATCACCAACGGAGATGTCGCCGATCAGTATTTGGTTTTCGGGAAATGGGCCGATATCGCCGATCCGAAGGGTGCAATTTCAGTGCTTGTTCTTGAAAAGGGAACGCCAGGATTGAAGGTCATCCGAACCGAAGACAAACTCGGGACCAGGGGCTCCAGCACGGCTGCTTTGGCATTTGACGGCTGCCTTGTGCCGAGAGCCAATCTAATCAGCGAACCGGGACAGGGACTCAAGATTCTTTTTGCTTCTTTGAACAAATCCCGTCCAAGCGTTTCCGCGCATGCTCTGGGCATCGCAAGAGCCGCATTTAAGGACTCGGTCGCCTATATCAATGAACGCAAGCAGTCCGGCCGAAAAATACTGGAGTTCCAGGGCATCCAGTTCATGGTTGCGGACCTAGCGGCCGAGCTGGCGTTGTGCGAGTCTTTCCTGTGGTCCGTTGCGGCGATGGTTGAACGCGGAGAGAAAGATTTTGGCGTCGAAGCGTCCATTCTCAAGCTGCGGTCCACCGATCTCGCGATGCGTATGGCCACGGATGCGGTGCAGTTGCTTGGGGGCTATGGTTATTGCAAGGACTACCGCGTGGAGCGTTTGATGCGGGATGCCAAGATTACGCAGATCTGGGAAGGGACGAACCAGGTACATCGCCAGCTTATTGGCCGAAGTTTCCTAGAGAAATAATGGATTGGAAAAGTGATGAAGAAAATTAAGACAGTCGGTATCGCAGGCGCCGGGACGATGGGGACCGGCATTGCCATCGTCGCCGCTCGAGCGGGATTCCGCACCATTGTGTTTGACGGGAAGCAAGCTGCTCTGGACGTATCACGAACGCAGGCTGAAGCTTTTCTCCGAAAATCGGTCGAGCGCGGAAAGCTTTCGACCGAACGCTTTACAACGATACTGGACCAATGGCATGGGACCAGTGTGCTGGCGGATCTGGCGGAATGTGACGTGGTCATTGAAGCGGTTTTCGAGAATCTGGAGGTTAAACACAAACTCTTCAGCGCATTGAACGAAATTTGCGACGCTGAAACCCTGTTTGCTTCAAATACCTCAACCATCTCCATCACGGAGATCGCCGGCGGTTCGGGCAGGGCTGACCGATTTGTTGGCATGCACTTTTGCCTGCCTGCTCAAATGATGAAGCTGGTAGAAATGTCTCCAGGCATCAATACGTCGCCAGAGTCGTTTGATAAAGCGTGGGAATTCTGCAAGGCGCTCGGCCAGACACCCGTCCGGACCCAGGACACGCCAGGTTTCATCCTCAACTATTTCCTAATTCCATTTAATAACGACGCTATCCGGCTGGTGGAGCAGGGCGTAGCCACGCCCGCCGACATTGACCTCGCGATTAAAACCGCGTTGGGCTATCCAATGGGGCCGATGGAGCTGCTTGACTTGGTGGGCTTGGATACGCAAAAACTGCTTTGTGAGGCGATGCACGGCTTGACAAACGAGCCCAGAGCCGCTTGTCCGCCCCTTGTCAAACGGATGATTGCCGCCGGTTATCTTGGGAAGAAGACTGGCCGCGGCTTCCATTCGTATGCAAATACAAAGACTTTTGGAGCATGAACGTGACGTACAAGGTGATTCAATCTGGCGTGAGCCGGTCCTTTCCGGTTGACAGCGATTTTCTCTCGGCGGCCAGGGAAGACGGCGAAAGTGCGATTGTGCTAGGGTTGAATGCAGGAAGCGCATTCACCAAACTCAAATCCCGCAGCTCTTATCACGTGGTTGCCATCGAGCTTGGGACAGAATGTCTCGGGGTTCACACGGGCGATGCTACTGGCGATGAGTATCCCAACGTTGTTGGCTTTGCCCGCTTCAGATTCGGTGACTGCGCGCCATCCAAACTCATAGAACTTGTCGTCCAGCCGACCACCAGCGCAGAGACGATACAGGCCGCAAAAGCGATTTTTGAAGCCGCCGGTTTGGTGGTGGCGGTGTGCAAGGACTTCCCCGGAAGGATCGTCGACAGGTTGGTAAGGCCCTATTACAACGCGGCGCTGCGTCGCCTCGATGAAGGACTTGCGAGCGCAAGCGATATGGATACCACTCTTAAACTGGGTCTCGGATATCCGGAGGGGCCAATTGCGTTGATGGAGCGCACGGGACTTGAACATCACTACGACGTGAGCTTGGCTTTGTTCTCCGCGTTGGGTGGAGAAGACTATCTGCCGGCGCGCCGGGCCCAGGTTGCCAAACAAAGGGCAATGCAAAAGCCATGAATCAGCAACCGCTTAAAGGTATTCGTGTGCTCGACTTCAGCACGCTGTTGCCCGGACCCATGTGCTCTCTACTTTTAACTGAAGCGGGGGCTGAGGTCATCAAGGTCGAGCGTCCGGGCCGCGGTGACGAAATGCGCAGCTATGCGCCGAAATTTGGAGGTGATTCTGTAAATTTTGCCCTGCTGAATCGCGGTAAACGCTCGATCACCCTGAATCTGAAGAACGAACTGGACCGGGATAGCGCGCTTCACCTGGTGATGGAATCCGACATTCTTATCGAGCAGTTTCGGCCGGGGGTGATGTCGAGACTTGGATTGGGTTACGAGGACATCAGTGCGCACAATCCGCGGATCATCTATTGTTCAATCTCCGGATATGGACAAACCGGGCCCATGACAGATGTCGCCGCGCACGATCTCAATTATCTGGCGGAATCGGGGATGCTGTCACTGTGCGCGGGATCCAATGGCGCGCCGGTGCTCCCGCCAGCGCTGATTGCCGATATCAGCGGCGGAGCCTACCCGGCCATGATGAATATCCTGCTTGCGTTGCGTCAGCGCGATTCGTCCGGGAGAGGCTGCTACCTTGATATATCGATGGCCGACAATTTGTTCCCGCTGATGTATTGGGCACTCGGGAACGGCTGGGCGGCAGGTCAATGGCCGTTGCTTGGCGGCGAGCTGGTGACCGGTGGAACGCCACGCTATCAAATTTATCGGACCAAAGACGGAAGATTTTTGGCGGCGGCTCCGCTGGAACAGAAGTTCTGGGAAAACTTTGTGGGCGCCCTGAACTCGCCAGAACTGCTTGACGATGCGAGCGATCCTCTTGGCGTTCGAGAAAAGATCGCCAGCATCATTTCGACGGCCACAGCCGCGGAATGGGCGCAACGTTTTTCTGGAATGGACGTCTGTGTGGCGGTGGTGAAAACGGTTCAAGAGGCCACAGAACACCCTCATTTCATTGAGCGAGGACTTTTCAAATCAGGCTTGAGCCACGACGGCCGACAGATGCCGGCATTGCCAACCCCCATAAACGTAGCCTTCAAGCGCGCCGGCGATCAGGACTCGCAACTGGGCTATCCCAAATTGGGCGAGGCGAACAGCGATTTTTTTGCCGCGACTGAATAAGCGCGCAGCGCGAGTCTCAGGTTGCCGGCTCGCGGCTGAAATCACCGTGCGGGCAGAAGCTTTTCCCCGCGTACCAGAGTCTGACTGAGATCGGCTCACGGATCGGACAGATGCAGACTTTGTGGGACGAGGTGGTGCTTAGTGGCGACGAGGGAGACTCTGCGTGGAGACCAACCGGAAACTGCATGGGTGACAACAGAGTTGCCATGAACATTATTTAGGGACGGTCCAGTTTGGTTGATGCTTATAGAAAACGCTGTCTCGCTTAATCGGACGCGTTCAGAAATGACGAGCCCCTTTGGAATCAAACTGCCCGCGCCCAGGCTAGTCTGAGGTGCCTTCGGCGAATACACAATCAGGTGCTTAACGTGAACGTGAACGTGAACGTGAACTCAACAAACTCTGGAGCCCTGAAATGAAGGTCTTGGTACCCGTCAAGCGTGTAGTCGACTACAACGTGAAAGTCCGCGTCAAATCGGACGGCACCGGCGTCGACATCGCCAACGTCAAGATGAGCATGAACCCGTTTGACGAGATTGCCGTCGAAGAGGCGACCCGCCTGAAGGAAAAGGGCGTCGTGACCGAAGTCATCGCCGTGAGCTGCGGCGTGCTGCAGTGCCAGGAAACCCTGCGCACCGCCATGGCGATCGGCGCCGACCGCGCCATCCTGGTCGAG
>NZ_JBFUJO010000044.1:0-19014 GCF_056401355.1 Polaromonas sp. P4_F4
ACGACCAGGTCAGACAGGTGGGCTGGTTCGGGGAGTTGAGGTTTCGCGGCAATACCTACAAGCTGTCCAGTGCGTTGCACAGGCAGGCCGTCGCAGTGCGTGTGCGGGAGGGGGAGGACGGCGTGTTCGATGTCTATTTCGCACACCACCACTGCCTGGAAATTGACTTGCGACAGCCGGTTGTGGATTAATTCAAACCGTCAACCATGTCTCCGCACACCTGTCCACCATGTGTCCGGTCCATACAGCTTCGCCAAAATAAAAGTAAGCAAAAGAAAAGGCGACCCTGCTGTCTGCGTCCCTTCGCTGCGCTACGGGCAACCTGCGGTGCTCGGTCCAGGCGGGGTCTCGCTCAACTCGCCTGCGGCTCAGACAATCGCGATCCCTGATCCGCCTGGCCCTGYGCTCCTCGGCGCAGACAGAAGGGGTTGAAGAAAAACAGCCAAAAACCACAAACCGGACACCGAAGACAAGCAAGGACACGCCATGGCGTGTCCTTGTGGTCTTGGTATTTGTGTATTTTGTATTGCTATCCGCTCCCCACCCGTGTGGCTGGGCCGAGCAGCACAGATGGAGGCGGGATCAGGGCCGCAGTTGTTTGAGCCGCAGGCGAGTTCTGCGGACCCCCGCCGGAGTCGAGCAGCGCAGGTTGCCCGTAGCGCAGCGAAGGGACCCAGACTTCGGGTCGCCTTCTCTTTGCTTACTTTTCTCTTGGCGACGCAAGAGAAAGTGAGTCGCCCGCCGGGGCGAGTCCCGGCCTCAGCCCTCAGCAAAAGAACACCTACAAAATATCCGCAGCAGAAAGCTCAGGCGTTTCCGCAATCCGCGCCGAAATCGCACGGCAAGCCTCCAGCAGCGGCGCCACATAAGCCTGCTCGGGATTGTCCTTCTGCCTGAACATCAGCGTGCTGACGCTGATCGCCGCCACCGGCTCCCCGTGGCTGCCCAGGATGGCCGCGCCGAAGCAAAAAATACCGGCTTCGTTTTCTTCGCCGTCCACCGACCAGCCCCGCTCCCGCGTGAGCCGCAGTTGTGCCTGCAGATCCGCCAGCTCGACCACGGTGCTGGGTGTGTAGCGCGGCATGGGTAAATTTTCAAGCAAGGGGTTCAGCGTGGCTGCGTTCAGCGCGGCCATATAGGCTTTGCCCACCGCCGTGGAATGCAGTGACACGCTGGTGCCTATGCGCGAGGCCATGCGTACCGCGCTCGGGCTCTCGAGTTTTTCGATGTACACCATGCTGGTGCCGTTGGGTACCGCCAGGTGCACGGTCTCGCCCGTGACATCGCGCAGGCGCTTGAGTTCGTCCACGGCCGCCAGTCGGAGTTCCGAACGGCCCCAGCTGCGGCTGGCCAGCTGGATGAGTCGCGGGCCCAGTGCAAGGGAAGCACTGCGCGTGTTCTCTACCAGCAGCCGCTCGGCCAGCAAGGCTGCAACGATGCGATGCACCGTCGGGCGCGGATAACCGCTGGCCCGCATCAAGGCGCCGACGTTGAGCGGCTCGGTCGAATCAGCCACCAGCTGCAGCACGTGCATGAACTTCGAAAACGACGCCGTGCCCGCCACTTGGGCCAGGGCAGGCTTGGTTACAGCGGAAGGTGGTCGGGAAGCGGGCATGGGCAGGGCGATGTGCGGTGAGGGCTGATGAACAAAAAGGATTATCCCTGCTGGCCCGGCCCGCAACGCGTCAGGAGACCCATCAGGACACCATGTAGCCCCCATCAACCGGCAGGATCACGCCGGTCATGAACGCCGCCGCCGGCGTGCACAGGAACATGGCGGCCTGGGCCACATCGGCCGGCGTGCCCCAACGGCCCAGCGGTGTGCGCGCCAGGATGGGGCCGGCGCGCGCCGGGTCGTCCTGCAGCGCCTGCGTGAGCGGTGTGGCAATCCAGCCGGGCGCGATGGCATTGACACGGATACCGTCGGCCGCATAGGCAATGGCCAGCGACTTGGTGAGCTGTGCCACCCCGCCCTTGCTGGCCGCATAGCCCGGCACCAGCCCGCCGCCAAAGAAGCTCAGCATGGAGGCGGTGTTAACGATGCAGCCGCGGCTGGCTTTGAGCCGTTCGCGCGTGGCGGTGCAGACCCGCATGGTGCCGGTCAGGTTGACGGCCAGCACCTGCTCGAACACCTCCAGGTCATGCTCGGCGCCGCGCTTGATGATGCCCGCGCAGTTGAAGACGATGTCGAGCTGGTCCAGGCCGGCCAGCGCCGCGTCCAGGCTCTGAGCCGACGTCACATCGGCCTGCCGCACGGCGACCGCCGCGTCCAGCGTGCCGTCGCCCGGCCCCAGCCCGAGGGCCGTGACCTCGGCGCCCAGCGCCGCGAGGTGGTTGGCAATCACGGCGCCTATGCCCTGCGTCGCACCGGCGACCAACGCCCGCTTGCCTTTGAAGAGTGCTGCCTGATAAGTCATGGGGATTCCTGGGTTGTCGGATAGGTGTAAAAGCAGCCTCGCCAGCGCAGGAGAGCCACGTCGCAGTGTCTCACTGCAACACGTGAGGCTGGGATGGGGGCCGCGACCGATGCAAAAGACTGAAGCTTTTTATACGCCGCCGGCCCTCACCCCAACCCTCTCCCAAAGGGCGAGGGAGCAAGAAAAGCGCATCGTACGCATTGAGCTGAGTAGTTACAAATCTTTCTCAAGATTTTGGTAACTACTCAGTCCTTCTTGTCTTGAACAGCGATGCTTCCCCGTTTTACGCCTTCCCGCCTTTGGGGCTGAAGCCCACGGCTCCGAGTCCGCCTGCGCGGACTTGGACGGGGCGAAGGGTCGCAGTGTCTCACTGCAACACGTGGGGCTGGGATGGGGGCCGCGACCGATGCAAAAGACTGAAGCTTTTTATACGCCGCTGGCCCTCACCCCAAGCCTCTCCCAAAGGGCGAGGGAGCAAGAAAACCGTGTCGCACGCATCGAGCTGAGTAGTTACAAATTTTGGCTAAACCCTAGTTCTTGATGTTCAGCTTGGCCATCAGCGTCTTGAAGTAAGCGCTGTCTTTGGCCATGTTGGCTTTGAAGGCCGCTTCGTCGGCATAGGCAAAGCCCAGGTTCTGTTTTTCCAGCACCTCGCGGAATGCCGGCTCATTGGCGGCCTTGAGCGTCACGGACTTGAGGTAGGCCACGACTTCTGGCGGCGTGTTTTTGGGCGCCGCAATGCCGCGCCAGGTGCCAATGGTCAGGTCGATGTTGCGCTCCTTCAGCGTGGGCACTTTCTCAAAACCCTTGACGCGCTGGTCCGCCATGACGGCCAGGGTTTTCAGCTTGCCGGCCTGCACGTAGGTCGTCACTTCCGCAGGGCTCACGGCCACCGAGTCCACATGCCCGCCCAGCAGCGCCAGCACGGCCGGGCCAGCGCCCTGGTAGGGGATGTGGTTGAACTTCACATTGGTCTTGTCTTCCAGCGCGGCCGCTGCCAGGTGCCAGATCGAGCCATTGCCCGCATTGCCCACGCCCACCGTGCCGCTGTCTTTGCGGGCGGCCGCGAGGAACTCTTCGATGGTGTTCCAGGGCGCATCGGCGCGCACGGTGATGGCGGCCTGGTCGGCGTTCAGGCGGGCAATCGGCGTGAAGTCGTCGTAGGTGAACTTGGCCAGGCCCATGTGCGGCAGCGTGGTGACCTCCACCGTGACCACCGCCAGTTTGTAGCCGTCGGGTTTGGCATTGATGACGTCCTGCCAGCCGATGGCGCCGCTGGCGCCGGGCTTGTTGACGATGACCACACTCTGCGGCATGTGTTTGCGCGAAGCGTCAGCAAAGGCGCGCGCCAGCGCATCGGTGCCGCCGCCCGGCTGGAAGGGCACGACCAGCTCAATGGCGTGGTTGGGGAAGTCGCGCACTTGCGCCCCAGCGTTGCCTGTCAGGCCCGCGGTAAGGGCCAGGGCGGCAGGCAGCAGGGCTGCCGCGGCAAAGCGACGACGTGTGAGCTTGTTGATCATCTTCATGTAAAGGTCTCCTGTTGTGGTTGAAAAACGTATCGACTCAGTAGGTGGCGCGCCCGCCGGAGAGGTCAAAAACCGCCCCGGTATTGAAGGTGCAGGAGCCCGAGCACAGCCAGGCCACCATCTCGGCAACTTCGGGCGTTTCGCCCAGGCGTTGCATCGGGCTTTTGTTGATCATGGTCTGCACATGCTCGGGCGCCATCTGCGCCAGGATGGGCGTGCGCACCGCGGCTGGCGCAATCGCGTTGACCAGAATGCCGGTGGTCGCCAGTTCCTTGCCCAGCGATTTGGTCAGCGCCAGCACACCCGCCTTGGCCGCGCTGTAGGCCGAAGCATTGGGCGTGCCCTCCTTGCCGGCCAGCGAGGCGATGTTGACGATGCGGCCCTGCCCGGCTTTGCGCATGTGCGGCACCACCGCGCGGCACACATTGAACACGCCCACCAGGTTGACCTCGACAATGCGCGTCCATGCATCCGGGTCGTAGGCATCCAGCGGCACCGTGGGGCCGGCAAAACCGGCGCTGTTGACCAGGAAGTCGATACGGCCCCAGCGCGCGCTGGTTTGCAGCGCGGCGCGCTCCACGCCCTGCCGGTCGGTCACATCGACGCGCAAGGCTGTGCCGGTGTCATCCGGCGCAGACAAGTCCCAGCTGACCACCGTGGCGCCACTCGCCTGCAGTTGCCGCGCCACCTCGGCGCCAATGCCGCTGGCCCCGCCCGTGACCACCGCCACGCTGCCCGCAAAATCGTACTGCGCTGTTGCGTAAGCCATGGTCAGCGGATGAACTGCTTGGTGTAGTCGGCGCCGAGGCCGACGCTCTCGAAGTGCTTGTTGCACATCTCGATCTTGGTGAACACGTCTTCGTAGCCCATGCCCTTGCCGTACGGGTCGGTGTAGTACATGACGCCATTGACCTGGAAGTAGGTGATCATTTCTTCCACGTCTTCCGGCACGTAAAGCGTGTGGGTCTCACCCGGCGGCTCAAAGACATAGCTGCCTTCGGTGGCCTCCCAGTCGTGCTCCAGGTAACGCCAGCGGCCCTTCAGCACAAAGCCATGCACGGCCTGCGGATGGCGGTGGCGGCTGAGCACGCCGGACTTGCGCACGCGCAACAGGTTCATCCAGTAGCCCTGGCTGGCATTCAGGCACAGCGGGCGAAACCACACGTTTTCAGCTTGCGGAACCCACAGCCGCTCATCGGTCGGAATGGCGTGCTGGACCACGATCTCCGGCAAGGCAGCCGCCGGGTTCGGAAATTGATAGGGCATCAGTGGGGAAGGGTCGGTCGTATCAACGGGCATGCAAGCCTCCTAAACATCCATATTGTGGACATGCTGTCTATATAGTGGTCATTCTACCGGCGACACGGCGCATCAATCCAAGGGCTTACCCTGAATTTTGAAAAGTGCACGGCAGCTAAGAGCGCAGCAGCTGCATGCGGCGCGAGTTCCCAACCCAACCCCAGCCAACCTCAACCGAAATCCCGGCCCTAATCCCCGCCCCAAAGAAAAACGGGCCCTGCCATTGCTGGCGGACCCGTCAAAAAAACGAGGGGGACGGTGCGGAATGCTCAGGGGGTCCAGGTCACCACACCGCTCCACGCGGTGGCCAGCACGACCACACCAAAGGCAATGCGGTACCAGGCAAACGGCACAAAGCTGTGGCTGGAGATGTAGCGCAACAGCCAGCGTATGCACAGCCACGCGCTAACAAAAGAAAACACCAGCCCCACCATGAACAGGGGCACATCAGCCACGGACAGCAGCGCACGCTCCTTGTACAGGCTGTAGACGCCCGCGCCAATCAGCGTGGGAATGGCCAGGTAAAAAGAAAAATCGGTCGCGGCCTTGCGCGACAGCCCCAGCAACATGCCGCCAATGATGGTGGCGCCGCTGCGGCTGGTGCCCGGGATCATGGCCAGGCACTGCACCAGCCCGACCTTGAGCGCATCCATCACCGTCATGGCCTCGACTTCATGAATGCGTGCGACGGCCGGGTTGCGCTCCTGGCGCTTTTCCGCCCACAGGATGATGAAGCCGCCAATGACAAAGGTGCTGGCCACCACCACTGGCGTAAACAGATGTGCCTGAATGGCCTTGCCAAACAGCAGGCCCAACACCACGGCCGGCACAAAAGCCACCAGCACGTTCAACGCAAATTGCTGCGCCTGCTTTTCAGTCGGAAGCGCCACCAGCGTGTCGCGGATTTTTTGCCAGTACACCAAAATGACGGCAAAGATGGCGCCGGTCTGTATGGCGATGTCAAACACCTTGGCCTTGTCGTCGTCAAAACCCAGCAATGCACCCGCAAGGATGAGGTGTCCAGTGGAAGAAATGGGAAGAAACTCGGTTAAACCTTCAACGACCCCCATGATGGCGGCTTTGATCAACAGTGCAATGTCCACTAGGAGGGCTCCTGAAATTTGAGCCCGATTATCGCCCGCCGTCCTGAGGGGCATTGCGGTTAAGCTGAACACGTCATGACCGAGCCCACACCCGCAACTTCAGGTAACACGCCACCACAAAATGTCGGCCAGGCCACGCCCGCCAGCGTGCTTGAATTCTGGCTGGCCGACGGCCTGGAAGGCGGCACGGCAGGCGGCTGGCCCACGCCGGACCTCGGCAAACGCTGGTTTGGCGGTGGCGCCGCGCTGGATGAGGAAATCAGGACGCGCTTTGGCGCGCAGGTCGTACAGGCGATAGGCGGCGGGCTGCAGGACTGGGAGCAGCAGCCCTTGCACCGGCTGGCCCTGGTGATATTGCTCGACCAGTTCACCCGCAACGTGTTTCGCGCAAGCGCCCAGGCCTTTGCGGGCGACGCACGCGCCCAGCAACTGGTGCTGGATACGCTGGCCCATCAGGCCGACCAGCAACTGCCCTGGGTGGCCCGCGTGTTCACCTACATGCCGCTGATGCACGCAGAAGACCTGGCCCTGCAGGATGAATGCATCGCCCGCTTTTCGCGGCTGGTGGCAGAGGCGCCCGACAGGCTGAAGCAGCGCATGCAAGGCCACCTCGACTATGCCCGCCAGCACCAGGCCATCATTGCCCGCTTTGGCCGCTTTCCCTACCGCAACACGGCCTTGGGGCGCGTCAACACACCCGAGGAAGAAGAGTTCCTGCGCAAGGGCCCGCGCTTCGGGCAATAGCGGCTCCCGGGCTTTTTTATAAGCGCCTGTTTTATTGCCAGTGCTTGTTGTTGCTTGTTGCTATAGGCATCAAGGCATAAACGGGCATAGGGCAGCGCCTGCATCCCGCAATGGCTTAGCGCAGCGTCCTACAGTTTCTTACATGGTTTCAGGGTGTACTTGGCAACAGGTCAACAACCTGAGGACTCCCATGAAAAGCACACACAACACCCTGTGGGCGTACAGCAAAACTGCTGCAGTCACTGTGGCCATGGTCACCGGCACCGCCGTGTTGCTGGCGGCCTGCGCCGGCGTCAAGCCGCCTCCGAAGGAATACACGCAAGAGCGGCTGGATGATCAAATCCAGGTGCCGCCCGGCAACGTCGTCGCGCTGGAGACCACCGCGACCGGCCTGCTCAACTATGAATGCAAGGCCAACGCCACCACGGCCGGCACCATGGGCTGGGTGCTGGTGAGCCCGCAGGCTGACCTGCTCGACCGCACCGGCAAGCAGGTCGCAAAATACGCCGGCCCACCCGCCACCTGGACGCACATGGACGGCTCCAGCGTTGTTGGCGAGCAGGTAGCCATTGCACCGCGCCGGGGTGCCACCAACCTCCCGCAGCAGTTGTCCAAAGGCTCGCCCGGCCCCGCCGCCGGTGTGCTGCAAAACGTCACCTACATCCAGCGCATCAAAACCAAAGGCGGACAGGACCTGAGCAAGGCCTGCACGCAAGCCGACCTGGGCGACAAGCTGACGCTGCCCTACCAGGCCGACTACATTTTCTGGAAAGCAGCTTGAACAATGACGACTCACTTCGGATGAGAATTGGGTGAGCGCGCCCCAGGAGTGGCGGCCCTTGTAGCGGCCTTTGCAGCGGCCTTTGTTTCGGCTTGCACGCTCCGGTCTGCGCTCCACTTCTGCTGCATCACGTACGCCAGCAAAAAGTCTGAAAATCCCTGGGCCGCCGGTGACAGCGGGCGGTCTTTCTTGGTCAGCAGGTAAAACTTCCGTCTGAGCGTGGGCGCCTGCAGCAAACGGGTTTGCAGTCCGTAAAGATTGAGTAGCGACGTGGCATACGGCAGGCAGGTCGTCACCCCCAGTCCGGCACTCACCATGCTGAGCGCCGTGGTCATGAAGGTGACTTCCATGTCGGGACTCAGCGTCAGGCTGCCGGATGCGGCCTGCAGATCCGCACTTAGCCTCTGCGTGTATTCCCCCTGCAGGGAAATCAGCGGATATTGGGAAATATCTGTCCAGGTCACGCGCTTCAATTTACCCAGCGGATGATCCGGCGGAAATACCGCGACAAACGGTATTTCGAACAGGCTGTGTACCGCGATTTCAGGTGATACCTCCCGTTCCGGCCCAATGGCGAAATCGACTTCGCCACTGTGCACTTTGGACTGCACCGCCTCCACCGCGCAGTCCGAAAGTCGAATCTGCACCGCCGGGTATTTCCGGTTGAATGCCGCGATGGCGTCGGGCATCAGCGTACAGGCCATGAGCTGCGGCGCAGCGACCCGGACAACACCACTCTTCAAGGCCTTCAGGTCATGGATCGCGTGGTACGCCTCATCAAGGTCCTGCAGGATGCGTGTGGCCAGAGGCAAGAACTCGCTGCCGACCTCGGACAGCTGCACTTTGCGCGTGCTGCGGTAAACCACCTGCACGCCCAGCACGTGCTCCAGTTCCTTGATCAACCCGCTCAGCGCCGACTGGGTGATGTGCAGTTGGCTGGCCGCCTCGGTAAAGCTCGCGGACTTCGCGACAGCCACAAAGGCACGTAATTGACGCAAGGTCACATTCATCGGATTAATCGGATTACGTAATAAGTTGATATGAAAAAGTTGATTGAATAATAAGCCAGATTGTCTTCTACTCGCATCGCGTACGAAACGCCTCGCTCAATCTCATTCAATATTTCAAACGCCCTGCAGGAGACAACCATGCCTTATCTCAATTTCGGGAGCCGCCTCGCCATGCTGCTAACCGCCATCGCGGTGTCCGTCAGCGCCCAGGCCCAGGCCCCGACCCAGAGCTTCCCCAGCAAGCCCGTGAAATGGATCGTGGGTTATCCCGCCGGGGGCGGCTCGGACTTCCTGGCGCGCACCGTGGCGGCCCAGATGTCTGTGCAACTGGGCCAACCGGTGATCATCGATAACCGGGCCGGCGCCGGCGCCATCATTGGAGCCGAAGCTACAGCCAGATCGCCGGGCGATGGCTACACCCTCTTCACCGCAGATAACGGTGTGCTGATCTACAACCCGGCGCTCTACAAGCGCCTGCCATACGATCCCGAGCGTGACTTCGCGCCCCTCGGCCTGATGGCGCGGACACCGCTGCTGATTGTTGCCGCGCCCAATGCCGGGATCCGGAATGCCCGGGAGCTGATGGACGTCCTCAAGAAAAATCCCGGCAAGCTGAACTATGGTTCACCAGGAAACGGCAGCCCTCACCACCTGGCCATGGAACTCTTCAAAACGCGAACAGCGGCTTTCGCGGTGCACGTTCCATACCGCGGGGCTGCGCCCGCCATGCAGGACGCCATGGGCGGCCAGATACCCCTGATGATTGTGGACACGTCGACCGGCATGAGCGCCATCAAGGCCGGCAAGCTGGTGCCGCTGGTGGCGTTTTCGGCAAAACGTGTTTCGCAGCTGCCCGACGTACCCACCATGATCGAGTTGGGCTACAAGGATGTTGAAGCCTATGCATGGCAGGGCATGGTGGTTCCCGCCAGCACGCCAAACGACATTCGGCAAAAGCTTTCTCTGGAAATGCAGGCAGCCGTCAATAACCCAGGCATCCGCAAGAAACTCGAGGAGGCCGCCTGGGAATCCGTTCCCAGTGACGCAGCCTTGATGTCGGTGTACACCTTCGCCGAAACGAAGAAGTGGCACCAACTGATCCGCGAGCGCGGCATCACCCTGGAACAGTAGACAGCCCACCCTCACCCTATTCACCCTATTCAAGAAACGCAATGGAGACATCAATGACGCACAACAACTCTGCACTCAACTCAGCAATCAACCCTGCACTCAGTCTCATGCTGGGCCGTACCCTGCTGGGCGCCTTGTTCCTCATCTCCGGTCTCGCCAAGATCGGGCGGTTCGCCGGTATCGCTGCTTTCATGACATCCAAAGGCCTGCCCGCCGCCGAAATGCTGCTCATGGCCACCATTGCGCTGGAGGTGGCCGGTGGCCTTGCCCTGATTGCGGGCTGGCGTGTCCGGTATGCGGCATGGGCCCTGCTGGTCTTCACAGGCCTGGCAGCCGTGATCTTTCATGCCTTCTGGGCTGCGGAAGCCCCTGCCTACCAGAACCAGTTGAATCACTTTCTGAAGAACGTCGCCATCATGGGTGGTCTGCTCTGCGTCGGCGCTGCGGGCGCCGGGTCCTGGAGCTTTGATGGACGCCAGCCGACAAAGGCATGAATGCCTGCACCGACTTCGGCTGCACCCATAAAAAAGCCTGCACGAAGCAGGCTTTTTTTGATTCAGGCTTGATCCGGTTCTGATCCGGTTCCGATTCAGACCGGATCAACACGGCTATCAGCGATAGATATCAACGCTGGTAGTAAACCGGGGCATAACCCTGGCGGTAACCATATCCACCCCGGTAGCCGTCGTCGTCGCGGTCATGGCCATGCCTTTTATGCCAGCCGCGATGGCCGGGCTGGACATAAACCACTTGCGGCGGGCCATAGTAGTAAGGGCGGGGTTGCACAAACACCGGTGCGGGCCGTACATAAACGGGCGCCGGCTGGTAATAAACCGGTGCAGGCTGCACATACACGGGTGCCGGCGTGTACACCGGGTAGGCGTTGCCCACGTTCACCGACACACCGGGTGAGCCCACGCCCACCGACCAGTACACGTCGTCTCTGGCCTGGGCAGCCCCGGCAAATCCCAAGGCGGCCACGGCCAAGGCGGCAGCGGCGCCGGCCAGGGCTACGGAGCGGTTTGTCTTGATGGCTGTCTTCATTGTCTTTCTCCTTAAAGGCATGGAATGCCCATGTGTTTATTAAACGCTGGATACCGGTAACGGCTTACCGCATGCACAGTTAAGAAAGTAGCCAAACGTAACGCTTTGCCCAACCGCCTAAAATCAACGCATGACCTCCCCCGCCCCCTCCAAAGCTGGCCCCAAGGGCACTGCTGCCGCAGCCCCCGCCGACAAAGAAGCCCACAAGCCCAGCAACTTTTTGCGCCAGATCATTGAAAAAGACCTGGCCGAAGGCACGTATGCCACCCGCCGCTGGGGCGGCGGCCCCGGCGATGCCGCCCACCACGCCACCGGCCAGCCCGATCCGGCCAGGGTGCGCCTGCGCTTTCCGCCCGAACCCAACGGCTACCTGCACATCGGCCACGCCAAGAGCATTTGCCTGAACTTCGGCCTGGCGCGCGACTACGGCGGCGTATGCCACCTGCGCTTTGACGACACCAACCCCGAAAAAGAAGACACCGAATACGTCAACAGCATCATTGACGCGGTGAAATGGCTGGGCTTTGGCTGGGAAAACAATGGCCCGACAGGCCAGGAGTCCAACCTCTACCAGGCCAGCGACTACTTCGACTTCATGTACCGCGCCGCCGAATACCTGATCGAAGCCGGCCACGCCTACGTGGACGAGCAGACCGTGGAACAAATACGCATCAATCGCGGCGACTTTGCCCACCCCGGCACCGACAGCCCCTTTCGCAGCCGCACGCCCGAGCAAAACCTGGCCCGCTTTCGCGAAATGCGTGACGGCCTGCATGAAGACGGCTCCATGGTGCTGCGCGCCAAGATCGACATGGCCAGCCCCAACATCAATATGCGCGACCCGGCCATCTACCGCATTCGCCGCGCCACGCACCACAACACCGGCGACAAATGGTGCATTTACCCCATGTACACCTTTGCGCACCCCATCGAGGACGCACTGGAGCAGATCACCCACAGCCTGTGCACGCTCGAGTTTGAAGACCAGCGCCCGTTTTACGACTGGCTGCTCGACCGCCTGTGCGAAGGCGGCCTGGTTGCCACCCCGCACCCGCACCAGTACGAATTTGCCCGCCTCAACCTCACCTACGTGCTCACCAGCAAGCGCAAACTCGCGCAACTGGTGTACGACCACAAGGTCAAGGGTTGGGACGACCCCCGCATGCCCACCATCGTCGGCCTCCGCCGCCGCGGCTACACCCCCGAAGCGATTCAGCTCTTTGCCGAACGCATCGGTGTGACGAAAAGCGACAGCTGGATTGACTACAGCACGCTCGAAGGCGCCCTGCGCGACACACTAGACCCCATCGCCCCCCGCGCCATGGCCGTGCTCGACCCCGTCAAGCTGGTGCTGACCAATTGGGACACGGTCATGGGCGCAGGCAAGCTCGACGACTGCAGCGCCCCCGTGCACCCGCACCACCCCGAGCTGGGCAAGCGCAACTTCAAGATCGGCAAAGAGGTGTGGATTGAACGCACCGACTTTGAAGAGACGCCGCCCAAAGGCTTCTTCCGTTTATTCCCGGGCAACAAGGTGCGCCTGAAATACGGCCACGTCATCGAATGCACCGGAGCTACCCGCGACGCCAACGGCCAGGTCACCGAAGTGCAGGCCACGCTGATCCCCGACACCAAGAGCGGCACGCCCGGCTCAGACGCCATCAAGGTCAAGGGCGTGATCACCTGGGTGGGCGTGAACGACGCGGTGCAGGCGGAAGTGCGCCTCTATGACCGCCTCTTCAAGGAAGCGCACCCCGGCACGGGCGAGAAGGACTTTATGGAAGAGCTGAACCCGGACAGCCTGAAGGTGGTGACGGCGTATGTGGAGCCTTCACTGGCAAACGTGCCAGCTGGCCAACGTTTTCAGTTTGAGCGGCATGGGTACTTTGTCACAGACTTGGTTGACCACAAGCCGGGGAAAACCGTGTTCAATCGGGTGACGGGGATGAAAGACAGTTGGGGGAAATAAACCCCCGTCTACAGCGGCTCGGCGAGCCGCTTTTTTTTTGCCCTGTCGCCATGCACCTCAACAATGCATCATTTTAAATACGGCATTGCCGTATAATCATTAAAAAACAAAGAGCGAGGGAGAGGCATTCGTGCTGACCATTGTAGAAACGCCGACATTCCAGCGCCTGTGGCCAGACTACTGGACCGAAGAAGAGCGGGGTGAGTTCGCCACCTGGCTTGCATTGGCGCCCGATGCGGGCGACGTGGTTCCTGGTTCTGGTGGCGTGCGCAAGGTTCGGTGGTCACGCAAAGGCACGGGAAAGCGCGGCGGTGTGCGTGTGGTGTATTTCAACCGTCTTGCAAACGGCGAAATCTGGCTGCTCCTGATCTACGCCAAGAGCACACAAGACAGCATTCCCGCAGCCGTGCTGCGGGTTCTGAAACAGGAGATTGAAGATGCCGATGACTGACAAACAACTGGCCAATCGCGACGCGAAGCGCAACCTCGGCGCAGAACTGCTGCAGTCCGTGCGCGAAATGAAAGCTGGCAAAGGCAAGGTAGTGGCGCGAGTCGAAGTTCCGCCGGTAACCCATGCCCGCATGAAGTCCGGACTGTCGCAGGCCCAGTTTGCCGAACTGCTGGGTGTCTCGGTGCGCACTCTGCAAGACTGGGAACAAGGCCGCCGACAACCGTCTGGCGCGGCCCGTACTCTGATCACCATTGCAGAGTTGAAACCAAAAGTGCTGCAACAGGTGTTCAAGGATTTGGCCGGAACACCGACTGCATGAACGTTGCGCGCCGTAACTGCAGAATGAACTGCCACGGGCATGATCGTCTGGGCAGGAACAACGATGCGGAGCGGGCCAAAGTGCGCCTGTATGACCGCCTCTTCAAGAAAACGCATCCCGGCACAGGCGACAAGGATTTTCTGAAAGAGCTGAATCCGGACAGCTTGAAGGTGATGGCGGCGTATATAGAACCTTCACTGGCCAATGTCCCTGCCGGCCAGCGCTTTCAGTTTGAGCGGCATGGGTACCTTGTCACTGACTTGACCAGGTATGAAAGACTCTTTCCTTCGATAAGCTCGAGCCAACCGCAGACAACAAAAGCGAGTTGCATTGAAGTGTTCCAAAAATAAAGGGGTTTCAAATGTACGTTTTTTGCTTTCCCAAGCCCAAGTCGCTGATCGATTTGCAACATGACAAGACGCTCGTAGCACGTCTTCGTTCACCTGCAGAACTGCGCAAATCAGTACAGATCGCGGTGATAGACGACCAACCGTTTGCGCCTGAACATAACTTGAAAAACAACCAATTTCAAATTGTCACTTACACCGACATCCACAAAATTGATCAACTTCAAGAGTTCCCAATAATATTGTGCGACCTACAGGGCGTATCAATTCTGCCTTGTACAACACGGCATTCGAACTTCAGGATTTATTAGAAACTGATTTTTCTCATAGAGTCAGCTCTGCATCTCTTGCAAAAAGCGTCGTGAGTCTTTCTGAACTTTTGCGGGGGCGGATCGACTTCATGGAGTTCATCGCGAATCCAAACACTAAAAATGTCACTCGCGGTGACATCTACGTCTATAGAAAATTTGACAAGGTGCAACGATGTTTTCGAGTTACGGCCTACAAACGAGGGATAGATTTTTCGATAAGCGGTTCATCCACAAAGAGCACTTATGGTCCACCCATATTTGATCTCGTTCCTTATTTACTTTTAGATAACGCAGTCAAGTATTCGCCAGATAAATGTCCAGTTCAAATAGTTTGCAATGACGGAGCCCAATCTATTTTTTGCTCTGTTACTTCTCGAGGACCACGAATCACCGAAGCAGAACTCCCTGACATCTTTTCGCCCGGGGTCCGCGGAGAAAATGCTGTAAGGTCAAAAAAGGAAGGCTCAGGCCTTGGGTTGTCTGTGCTTAGAGTTGTAGTCGACGAAGTCTTTGGAGGCTCAATAAAGGTTACCCAGAGCGAGGACAAAGCAATAATCAACGGAGTGCCATATTGCGACGTGACCTTTGAGGTAAAGCTCCCTAGTCTTACTGTGTTATAAATAAAGGCGTTGCCAATACTTCTTAAAGTGAAAGGTGCGCCTGATGGACGAACTGCGCGAGTTTGATCGGTACATGGCCCACCTGAGTGAGGGCTTGGGCCACGCAGATCGGCATGCCGGCTTGCGCGGCTATTGTTCTGGCCTGATGGCGCCTCTGAAGCGCAAGAGCGTGGAACCGATGGCGGCGCACCTGGCGCCCGCGACGACGCGTTCTCGCCATCAGTCGCTGCATCACTTTGTGGCCGATTCCGCGTGGTCGGACGCGCAGATGCTGTTGCGGGTTGCGCAGTGGGTGGTGCCTGCAATGGACTTCAGCGATGGTGGCTGGTGGATCATCGACGACACAGGTTTCCCCAAGCAGGGGCGCCACTCGGTCGGCGTGGCCCGGCAGTACTGCGGCATGTTGGGCAAGCAGGACAACTGCCAAGTGGCAGTCAGCGTCTCGCTGGCCTGCCAGAACGGCAGCGTGCCTGTCGCCTGGAGCTTGTACCTGCCCAAAGAGTGGGCAGACGACAAGCCGCGGCGTGAGAAGGCGGGCGTTCCGCCTGACGTGCAATTCGCCACCAAGCCGACGATCGCACTGTCTCAGATCGAGCGCCTGATGGAGCAAGGCGCGCCCCGACACTGCGTGCTGGCCGATGCCGGCTATGGGGTGGAGACGGCATTCCGTGAACGCCTGAGTGAGTTGGGTCTGCCCTATGTAGTGGGCGTGACCGGTCAGGTCACGGTGTGGCCACCGGGGCACGCGCCACTGCCGCCCGAGGCATACAGCGGCCGCGGCGCGGTGCCCAACAGGCAGCGCCTGGGCGAGGCCAGGCGGCAGCGGCCGCAGTCGGTCAAGGAACTGGCGGTCGATCTGCCGCCCTCGCAGTGGCAGACCGTTGAGTGGCGCGAAGGCACCAACTTCACCCTGCGATCCCGATTTGCCCGGGTTCGGGTGCGTGCCGCCCATCGGGACCGTGAGCGCACGCAGTTGCGCCCCGAGCAGTGGCTGCTCATCGAGTGGCCCGAAGGCCACCGTGAACCTATGAAGTACTGGCTGTCCACGTTGCCCGAGGATGTGCCGCTGCAGCGCATGGTGTTCGAAGCCAAGATGCGCTGGCGCATCGAGCGCGACTACCAGGACCTTAAGCAGGAACTGGGGCTCGGCCACTACGAAGGCCGGGGCTGGCGGGGGTTTCACCACCACGCGAGCCTGAGCATCGCGGCCTACGGGTTCCTGATGGTCCAACAGCTACGGCACCCAGAGGGCGCCGGTAAAAAAAACTCCGCCTGCCGCTCGGAACCTGCCCTACCCACGCATTACAAACCTCGCGGAAGCCCAGCGCACGCAGCGCCACGTCCCATCGTCCATGACAACCTTGCGGCTGCGTATCGCCGCAGCCTTGCTCGCGACGCTGCCTCGTTGCCCTTGCTGCCTGCGCGTAAACGTAAGGCTGCGCTTGTGACACAGTAAGACTAGCAAGTCGTGAACAATCAATTCCAGGTGCCGACCTGCCGGAGCAGGGTGGATCACTTCGCAACAACTGCTTAGCTTTTTTCCACGGAACGCTTCAATATCCCCAGCGCCTGATCCCACTGCTGCGCAATCAACTCCAGCGAGCGACGCGCCTCATCCAGTTGCTTCGGGTCAAACTGCCACAGCCGTTCCCGCCCCACCTTCACGTGATGCACCAGGCCCGCATCGGCCAGCACATGCAAGTGCTTGGTCACGGCCTGGCGGGTGATGTCGGTGGTGGAGGTCAGTTGGGCAATCGACACGGCGCCGCCCACACACAGTACGGCCACCAGGCGCAAGCGGGTTTCATCGCCCAGCGCGGCGAACACGCCTGCGGGGCCGGGTTGCGGTGACAGTGTTTCGGGCGCCTTACTGGGTGCCTTACTGCGGGGAGACATATTTCTGGATATTTTTCATCTGCCCTTCCCAGCCGCCGTCGTTCATGCGGAAGGCTTCTTCGCGGGAATCCGGGGTCAGATTCCAATTAAGTCGCGATCAAGCTCCTTGCTTTTTGAGGCGACGCAACGACCCGGGCTGCATTGGCTATGACGCAGCGGATCACGTGATCCTCGCTCAGTGGCTGTCCCAACCGCCGATCAGCGGCTTTTCTCAACCGGGTTGGCTGTCAGCCAGTTGGCCGGGTAGGCCCGCATGAACTCTCGGGCCTTCTCTGGGCGGGTGCTCAGCCATGCGTCGTAGGCACCCTCGTTCAAGATCACCAACATGCGTTTTTCATTGCCGGGCTGTTGGTAGCGGCTCATCAGAGCGTGGCTGTTGGCGTTCACGGTGAGCAAGGTGTAGCTGATGATGGCCTCGCCCTCAGCCCCCGTCCAGCTTTCCCACAAGCCCGCCACACCCATGGGCTCGCCGTCCACCCGGGCAATGCGGGTGGGCACGGCCTTGCCACTGCGCCAGTCGTCTTCCATAAAAGCCCTCATCGGCACGATGCAGCGCTGCCCGGCCAACCAGGCCTCGCGGAAGTTGTTGGACGTGGTCACTGTTTCTGACCGTGCATTGACCAGCTTGGTCGAACGCAGCTTGGCATCGGAAGCAGATTTGACCCAACGTGGCACCAGGCCAAATTGCCCGGCCACCAGCTCACGGGACAGCTCACGCGGGGGCTTGTCGGCGTCTGCGGCCTGTTCGGCCTCTTCGGTTTCCTTGGCTTGGGCCGCGCGGATAAAAACACCCGGTTGGCGCGGCCACACTTCGCGCCCCACGGTTAAAGCGGGGGCGGCCACATGGAAGGCATCGGGGTAAAGCGAGGCGATGTGGACGCTCTCATAATGGGTACTCATGCACGATGCTATCGCAATGCAGCGATCAGCCGCTGCATAACGACCCCGCCCATCAGCAGGGCTCTGATGCATTCGGTTTTCCGATGCGGAAGTCGCGGATATCCGCAGCGTGCGGGGCCAGGAACCAAGTGCTTCGTGGCGGATTCCAACTTACGTCGCGGGCTGATCGACTCTGGCGACAGGAGGTGTTCCATGAAGCAACTGAAACTTCGGCATTGGCAGGATGTGGTCAATGCCTTGGTGGGCTTGGTCGTCATGCTGTCGCCTTGGTGGCTAGGTTTCACCGATTCAATGGCGGCAAGCGCGAACGCCGTTGTGATCGGCTTGGCGCTGATCGCCGCCGCCATGGGGGCGATCCTCGTGCCGCGCCCCTGGGAGGAATGGACCGAGGCCGCGCTCGGCATCTGGCTGATCATGTCGCCCTGGATGCTGCAGTACGCGCTTGAACGCGAGAACCGGCTGGTCATGGTGGCGCTCGGGGCGGTGATCGTCCTGATCGCGACTTGGACCCTGCTGGTGGACAAGGAATACCGCTCCTGGGGCAGCGACTGGGGTGTCCATTGAACCAGCGTCCTACGCGTGACCGAAGTCCTGCCGCTCGATGACCGGCGGGGAAATCAAGGTCAGATTCCAATTAAATTCAAGTTCTGCTCGCCAGCCCCAGCATGGCGGCCATGCCACTCATGGGCAGCTCGGCTACCGGCTTGGTCGAACGAATGACCCCCGCAAGGCCAGACGCTGGATGAGGTGAAGCAGCAGTCGGCAAATGCGGCGGCGCATTTACTTCACTTCACTTTTGAGGCCGCCGGCACCAAAGGCCGTATATAAGACTGCTACCCCGTTGAAACTTCACCATGCCGACACTTGCTTTCTGGGAGACGTCCATATAAGCATTGCCTTAATACGAATGGCACTTACTTTGGCTCATAGGCATGACCATGCCTCTGGACGTGTCGGCGAGCCTGGTCGCGGGGCACCTTCAACCAGGGGTAGGGTTTGGGCCTTCGTTTTCGCATTCGCGGCTCGATGCGTCCGGGTCGATGGCCGACCCTGCATTGTGCGATCAACGTGAATAGCCGCCCGCAATCCTTCGTGGCCGAGAGGCCTCGCGAGACCCACTCTGTCCACAGTTGCACCGTGTGCTTG
>NZ_JBFUJO010000045.1:0-17417 GCF_056401355.1 Polaromonas sp. P4_F4
GTGATGGTGATCGTCACCGTCGTGGCCGCCGAGGCGGCGTTGCCCGCCCCCGAGTCGTCGGTGGCCACCACGTTGTACGAGAAGGTGATGGTTTCACCGGCGCGCAGGAAGTCCAGGTTCTGGCTGGCGCTGTAGTCCCAGCTGTCCTGGTCGACCGAGAAGCCGGCCACCAGCGCCGAGGCCACGCCCGCAGCCAGCGTGCCGCCGCTCCAGGCGATGTCGCCGTTGGAGCTCTGGCTGACCGTGACCGCGTCGTTGGCGTCCACATCGGCGAAGCTCAGCGCGCCGCTGTCGGTGAGCAGGGCCGCTCCGTTGCCTTCGTTCATCGCGCCGGCCGTGTCGCCGATCGTCAGCGTCGGCTGGTCGTTGCTGCCGGTGATGGTGATCGTCACGTCCTGGTCGACGAACGCGCCCGTATCGTCGGTCACGCGCACCGTGAAGGTCGCCGTCACACTGTCGCCCACGGCCAGGTAATCTGGCGAGGCCAGGTTGTAGCTCCACGCGCCGGTGGCGGCGTCGGTGACGCTGAAGCCGGCGGCGATGGCGGATTGCTGCGCCGCGTCCAGGACGATGCCGCTGGCCACCACCGCGCTGGCATGCAGGGCGGCCTCGGGCGTGTCGCCCGTGTCCACGTCGCTGAACACCACGCGACCGCTGGTGCTCAGCGCGGCGTTGGTCTCGGCCAGGGTTTCAGAGACGTCGTAGGCCGCATCGCCCGTCACGATCACGGGGCCGTCGTTGCTGCCGTTGATGGTGATCACCACGTCCTGGTCGACGAACGCGCCCGTATCGTCGGTCACGCGCACCGTGAAGGTCGCCGTCACGCTGTCGCCCACGGCCAGGTAATCCGGCGAGGCCAGGTTGTAGCTCCACGCGCCGGTGGCGGCGTTGGTGACGCTGAAGCCGGCGGCGATGGCGGATTGCTGCGTCGCGTCCAGAACGATGCCGCTGGCCACCACCGCGCTGGCATGCAGGGCGGCCTCGGGCGTGTCACCCGCGTCTGCGTCGCTGAACACCACACGACCGCTGGTGCTCAATGCCGCATTGGTCTCGGTCAGGGTTTCGCTCACGTCGTAGGCCGCATTGCCCGTCACAATCACCGGCCCGTCATTGCTGCCCAAAATTTGCACCGTAACGGTCGACCAGCTCAACGCCCCGTTGGACATGCGGATTGCATAGGTAAACGTATCCAGCCCCACTTCGCCGGCAGCGAGTGACTGAAAGTGCGCCTTACTGGCTTCAGTCATCTGATAGGCAACTTTTCCGTCGGATGTAATCCAGATTTTTGCACCCCACTGGCTGGTGTCGGGTGTCAAATCATCAGCCCCACCTGTGTCCCGAACTAATAGATCGCTGGGAGCGTAGGTTTTGGTGCCTGTAGATGCACTGTCTGCATTGTCTAGTGACCAAAGCACTTTTGCGTTGCCGCCAAGGTCGTTCGCCATCACATTCAAGATGACACAACCGCCGTCCTCGGTAAGCCCCCCACTGGTAAGCGCGCTGAGCGCAGCAACTGTGTATAAGTCGCTCTGCGCTTGGGGCGTGTTGGAAAACGAGGTAATAATTCCGCTCGTAATATCAGCCATGTCAACTCTCCTTCGGCTCTGCTGGTGTCAATGAATGCGTGGACTTTCACCCCTGCGGCGAGCCCGGCTCGATCCGTTGGTGAAAGTTTGCAACCAGTTGTAGCGCCCCGCCATCCCCCGTTTTTCCACTCATACGAGTCGAAAGAAGGTATAGACGTCAGTGAGGCACGTCCGAATCAGAAGGGGGCGATTTATCAGGAGAGGGCCCGACATACCCCATAACATTGGCACGGTGTGCGCCGGCGCGGCCAACGTCCGGTTATTAGCCGCATAAACCCATGCGTTCTACTTACTGCAATAATTGTCACAATTTGTGACTTTTGAAACAATTATGCTAACGCCTTACCCTGAGCAAGACTCCAACGGATTTATGGGTGCCTGCAAGCGTGCAGCGCCACATTGAACGCGCCCCCCAGCGGCATCCAGCGCACGCGCCTCAGGCGATAGCCTGCGCGGTTCGCCGCACCTTGCGCACCTTGAACGCGCTGGCAATCAGCACCGCTTGCACCAGCGCCAAACCCAGCAGCACGCCGCGGTACTGGCCGTGGTCCATCATCACGCCAAAGATCAGCGGCGCGACAGCCTGGCCAATGTCGAGCCCCGCATACACCACGCCGTAGACGCGGCCGGAGGCGTTGTCAGGCGTGGAGCGCTTGACCAGCAAATCCCGCGAAGGCGCCGCAATGCCCGATGCAAAACCCATGGCTCCGAACAGCACGGGCACCGTCCACGCGGCAAAACTGCCCAGGGCCAGCAGCAGCGCTACAACTGCCGCCGCCCCGAAGCCAATGCCGACAATGCGCTCGCAACGGGCGGGGTCGGCGGCCAGAAAGCCGCCCAGCACCATGCCGCCCGCGCTGCACACCATGTAGATCGTCAGGCACATGGCCACCAGCGCCAGGGGCACGCCATGCAGATGACGGGCAGCTTCGGGTGCAAAGGCCTGCACGACGCTCAGCACAATGGCGTACCAGAAGAAGAACGCAAAGCACATCCACACCGCGGGAATCCTGAGAAAGCTCAAGGAGCTGTCGGGTGCGGCACCCCCCTTGCCAGGCGTCGTGACATTGAGCATGAGCTTGTCGCGATTCAGCAGCAGCACCCCCATCACCGCAAAGACCAGCACGCCCGCCACGGCCAATGCGACGCGCCATGACGCGGCAAAAGTGAGCGTGACCACCAGCGCCGGCGCCAGCGCCCAGCCCAGGCTGCCGGTGATGCCATGGACACTGTAGGCATGGCCCAGGCGCGATGGACTCACCTTGCGGTTGATCAGCGTGTAGTCCACTGGATGAAACACGCCGTTACCCAAACCGGCGATCACGGCAAATCCGGCCATCATCCAGTAGCTGGTGCTGATGGAATAACCCAGGGCGGCAATGCCGAGCAGGCTCAGCCCGCCAAACAGAACGGGGCGCGGGCCAAAACGGTCCACCGCAAAGCCAGACAAAGCCTGCACCGCGCAGGAGACGACGAAAAAAATCGTCATCAAAAACCCCAACTCGGCGTAACTCACGCTGAACGCCTCCTTGAGCCAGGGGAACAGCGGCGCCAGCAACAGCTGGCAGAAATGGCTGATCAGGTGAGCGGTTCCCACCAGGCCGATGATGCTGGCGTCCTGCCGCAACGAAGCAGCGGCCGGAGTAGAGGCGGGAGCTGCAGTAACAGCTGCCACAGCCACATTCGCAGTGCTTGAAGTATTCATGGCGCTATCGTAGTATCGGTCTGACTTGCCGGAATACGACAAAAAGCCATGATTCTGCGAATTTCAGACAAACCATCAAACACCCCTCTCCCCGGGGTGCTGCTGCACCATGGCCCGTAACACCCGCCTTCAGTTCGTGCCGGTGGGTGACACCGACCCCTTCACGCCCAGCCGGCAGCGCCCCGTGCGGGTGCGAGCCCGCGCCATGCCGGTAGACACGCACTTCAAACCGCACGCGCATGCGTGGGCTCAACTGGCCTATTGCGCCACCGGTGTCGTGCAGGTCACGGCCGAGCAGGGCGACAAGGCCGGGAGCGAGATCACCTACATCGTTCCGCCGTCGCGCGCGGTCTGGATCGCCCCCGGTGCGCGGCATCACGTCACGGTGCTGGAAGCCGCCGAGTTGCGCACGCTCTACATCGATGCGAGCGTCACGCCCGAAGGCTGGGAAGGGTGCCGCGTCATGGTGGTGTCGCCGCTTCTGCGGGAGTCGATTCATGCGCTTGACGCACCCGCCGGCCGCCCTCTGACGGCCGCACGCGAACAGTTGCTCAGCAGCCTGGTGCTTGACGAGATCACCCATGCCGACACCCAGGCGCTGGGCGTACCCCTACCCCATCCGCAAACCGGCGACAAGCGGCTGCGCGCGCTGTGCGAAGCCGTGCTGGGCGCGCCCTCGGAACGCGCCACGCTGGCCGAGTGGGCCGCCGGGATTGGCGCCAGCGAGCGCACGGTGGCGCGGCTCTTTCGCGACGAACTCGGCTTGAGCTACCACCAATGGCGCCAGCAGGCCATCCTGGCGCACGCCCTGCCCCTGCTGGCGCGCGGCACGCCGGTGAGTTTGGTGGCCGCGGCCAGTGGCTATGCAAGTGACAGCGCGTTTTCAGCGATGTTCAAATCCGCAATGGGGCAGACCCCTGGCCATTTTCAGAACAAATAAGCCATCAGCCCAACAAAACTGAAACAAACGTGAAACAAACCGCTATAAGAACAATAGCAATCATTGATTCGAATGTCCGCTGGCGTCCTGCGGCTGACAAACAGTGACGTGGGGGTGACGTGGCGGGCATTTCTCTTTACCGGACGTTTACGCAGAGCTTTCGAGCGGTACACCTGCGCCCGGAGGGTTGCAGTGATAATTAATTGTGAGCATGCGAAGCAGGCCCGGCGGCGATCACGAGGAATGCGCCATCCTGAAGTTCATGCGGAGCATGCAGAACACCGATAGCACCCATCAAACACAAACAATAAACAATAAATGCCGCGGCGATCCCGTTGTCGTGGCAGGCAACAAGGACTGCTGATGGACCCGAAAGCCGAAACGCCGCACACCAGCGCCGCGCCCCATCCCGGTAAACGATTGAGCCGCCGCGCATCCATCATCGGCGGCGTGCTGGCAGTGCTGGCCCTGGCCGGTACCGGCTGGCTGGCCTGGCACCTGACCCATCCTTCGCCGGAAGCCGGCAATACAGCAGCCGGGCCGGGGGGCGCTGCCGGACGGCGGGGCCCGCCCGCCACCACGGTGGGAGTGGCCACCGCCGAGCAGGCCAGCATTCCGGTGGTTCTTGAAGCGCTGGGCACCGTCACACCGCAGGCCACCGTCAAGGTGCGCCCCCAGGTGTCCGGTGTCATGGAAAAAGTACTGTTCAAGGAAGGCCAGATGGTCAAGGCCGGCGACCTGCTGGCCACCATAGACCCGCGCCAGTTTGAAATGGCGTTGATGCAGGCCTCCGGCCAGCGCCAGCGCGACGAAGCGCAACTCGACAGCGCCCGCGTCACCCTGCAGCGCTTCAAGACCCTTCTTGAGCAGGACTCGATTGCCCGCCAGGAAGTCGACACCCAGGCCGCACTGGTCAAGCAGCTGGAGGGCACGGTCGTCATTGACAAGGCCACCGAGGGCACGGCCCGCCTCAACCTGGGCTACACCCGGGTCGTGGCGCCGGTCAGTGGCCGGGTGGGCCTGCGCACGGTGGACGTCGGCAATGTGGTGAGCAGCAGCGACGCCAACGGCATCGCGCTGATCACGCAGGTCAGCCCGATTGACGTGGTGTTTTCCATTCCGCAGGACCAGGTTGGCGAGCTGCAGCAAAGCGCTGGCGGCAGCGCAGCCATGAAGGTCACGGCGCTCGACCGGACGCGATCCACCACGCTGGACACCGGCATGTTTGCCTCGCTGGACAACCAGGTCGACACGCAAACCGGCACGATCAAGGCCAAGGCACGCTTTGCCAACAGCAAGCTGACACTCTTCCCCAGCCAGTTCGTCAATGTGCAGCTGCTGGTCAAGACCATTGACAAGGCCGTGGTGGTGCCCGTGACGGCATTGCGCCATGGCAGCACCGGCGACTATGTGTATGTGGTCAATACCGCCGAGCGCACCGTGAGCCTGCGGCCCGTGCAACGCGGCCAGGCCACGGTCGACAAGATTGTGATCGAGTCCGGGCTGCAGCCCGGCGAGCGCGTCATCACGGAAGGCGCCGACCGCCTGAAGGACGGCGCCAAGGTGATCCTGCCCGGTGACCAGCCCGCTGGCGGTGGTGGCGGCTCCGGTTTCGCCGGCAAGCGCCAGCGTCCCGGCGGGCCCGCATCATCCCCGTCCGCATCGGCTTCTGGCCCTGCCGCCGAGGCGCCTGCGGACCCGGCCTCCGGCCCACGGCGGCGGCGCCGCGCTTCGCCAGCTGACGGCTCATGACGGGCATGTATTGCTCCTTCCTTTGCCCGTCCCCGGAAAGGGAGGGAGCAACTCCGGCAAGAGCGGGAGTCAAGACAGCATGAGCCCGTCAAGCCCCTTCATCCTCCGGCCGGTAGCCACCTCGCTGCTGATGGTCGCCATCGTGCTGGCGGGCCTGGTCGGCTTCAAGTTCCTGCCGCTGTCGGCATTGCCGCAGGTCGATTACCCGACGATCCAGGTGCAAACGCTCTACCCCGGCGCCAGCCCGGAAGTCATGGCGCAAACCGTGACGGCGCCGCTGGAGCGCCAGTTCGGCCAGATGGCCGGGCTGCAGCGCATGAGCTCGACCAGCGCCGCCGGCGTATCCATCGTCACCTTGCAGTTCAGCCTCGGCCTCACGCTCGATGTGGCCGAACAGGAAGTGCAGGCGGCCATCAACGCCGGTGGCTCGCTGTTGCCGGCCGACCTGCCTGCGCCGCCGGTGTATGCCAAGGTCAACCCGGCGGACGCGCCGGTGCTCACCCTGGCCATTACCTCCGACACCATGCCGCTCACGGAGGTGCAGAACATTGTCAATACCCGCCTGGCCCTGAAAATCAGCCAGGTCAACGGCGTGGGGCTGGTGTCGCTCAGCGGCGGACAGCGCCCCGCCGTGCGCATCCAGGCAGACACCCGGGCGCTGGCCTCTTACGGGCTGGCGCTCGACTCGCTGCGCACCGCCATCAGCGCCGCCAATGCCAATGGCGCCAAGGGCAGCATCGACGGTCCGACCCGCGCTTATTCCATCAACTCCAACGACCAGCTGCTGGCCGCCACCGACTACCAAAACCTGATCGTTGCCTGGCGCAACGGCGCGGCCGTTCGCCTTTCTGAAGTGGCCCAGGTGGTTGACAGCGCCGAGAACATCAAGCTTGGCGCCTGGAGCGGTCTGAAACCGGCCATCATCCTGAACGTGCAGCGCCAGCCCGGCGCCAATGTCATCGCCACGGTTGATGCCATCAAGGCGCGCCTGCCCGAGTTGCAGACCGGCTTGCCGGCGTCGATGAAGGTCGATGTGCTGAGCGACCGCACCACCGGCATACGCGCCTCGGTCCTGCATGTGGAGATCGAACTGCTGCTGGCCGTGCTGCTGGTGGTGCTGGTGATCTTTGTCTTCTTGCACAGCGTGCGCGCCACCGTGATTGCCAGCCTGGCCGTGCCGATCTCGCTGATCGGCACCTGCGGCGCCATGTACCTGCTGGGCTACAGCCTGAACAACCTCAGCCTGATGGCACTCACGATTGCCACCGGCTTTGTGGTGGACGACGCCATCGTGATGATTGAAAACATCTCGCGCTACATCGAGCAAGGCGAAGAGCCTCTGGCCGCTGCGTTCAAGGGAGCCAAGCAGATCGGCTTCACCATCATTTCGCTCACCGTCTCGCTGATTGCCGTGCTGATTCCGCTGCTCTTCATGGGCGACGTGGTGGGTCGGCTGTTCCGCGAATTCGCGGTCACCCTGGCCATCACGATCCTGATCTCGGCGGTAGTCTCCCTCACGCTGGTTCCCATGATGTCGGCACGCTGGCTCAGACTCCTGCCTGCGGGCGAAGGCAGCAAGACAGGCGCGCGGCTGCAGGCCCTGACGGACCGCGTGATTGCGCGCTATGACCGCTGGCTGAGCTGGGTGCTCCAGCGCCAGGGCGCCACCTTGCTGGTCGCGCTGGGCACGCTGCTGCTGACGGTGCTGCTCTATATAGTGATTCCCAAAGGCCTCTTCCCCACCCAGGACACCGGCCAGCTGCAGGCCCGCATCGAAACCGCGCAGTCGGTTTCGTACGCCCGCATGGCCGACTTGCAGCAGGCGGCAGTCCAAGCCATTCTGGAAGATCCCGATGTCAACACGCTGAGCTCCTTCATCGGTGTGGATGCCGCCAACAACACCATGCTGCACACCGGCCGCATGCTGATCAACCTCAAGCGCGAACGCAGCGGCAGCCAGCAGGCCACCATGGACCGCCTGAAGGAGCGCGTGGGCAAGGTCGCCGGCGTGACGCTCTACCTGCAACCCACGCAGGACCTGACCATTGACGCCGAAACCGGCCCGACCCAGTTCCGCGTGTCCATCGAAGGTGCCGACGACGCCACGGTCGTGCAATGGGCCACCAAACTCGCGCAGCGCATGCAGACGCTTGGCAGCGTGCGCAATGTGGCGTCCGATGCCGGCTCCAGCGGTGCAGCGGCCTACATCACGGTAGACCGCGACACGGCGTCACGGCTGTCCATCACGGCCTCTTCCATCGACGACGCGCTCTACAGCGCCTTTGGCCAGCGCATTGTGTCCACGATTTTTACCGAGACCAACCAGTACCGCGTGATCCTCGAAGCCATGCCCGATCAGCTGACGACGCCGGCCGCGCTCGGCAACCTGCAACTGAAAACCGGCTCCGGCATCACCACCCCGCTCTCTGCAATTGCGACCATTGCAGAGCGGCCCGCCCCCCTGCAAATCACCCATGTGGCCCAGTACCCCGCCACCACGCTGGGCTTTGACACGGCCCCGGGTGTTTCGCTGGGCAAGGCAGTGAGCGAGATCAAACAGGCGGCCAAAGACATCACCATGCCGGGCAGCGTGACCATGACCTTCCTGGGCGCGGCCGGCGCCTACCAGTCGTCGCTGTCCAACCAGCTCTGGCTGATCCTGGCGGCGATCGTCTGCGTCTACATCGTGCTGGGCGTGCTCTATGAAAGCTATATCCATCCGCTGACCATTCTTTCCACCCTGCCCTCTGCCGGCGTCGGCGCATTGCTGGCGCTGATGATCAGCGGCTCCGACCTGGGGGTGATCGGCATCATCGGCATCATTTTGCTGATCGGCATTGTGAAAAAGAACGCCATCATGATGATCGACTTTGCAATTGACGCCGAGCGCAACGAAGGCAAGTCAGCGCAGGAGGCGATCCACCAGGCGGCACTGCTGCGCTTTCGCCCCATCCTCATGACGACGCTGGCGGCGCTGTTTGCCGCAGTGCCGCTAATGCTGGGCTGGGGCGAAGGCGCCGAGCTGCGCCGGCCGCTGGGCCTCGCTATCTTCGGCGGCCTGATCGTGAGCCAGATGCTGACGCTGTTCACCACGCCGGTGATTTACTTGGCGTTTGACCGGATGGGGCGCAGGTTTGGGCGTGGGCGGAAGGTGGAGGTCGTGGTGTGAGAGCCGTTTCTCGCTTTGGGGTTGAGGTGGGCGCCGGGGCCGGCGGTGCTGGGGGTCTTCTTGGGGCCGCCGGCCGGGACTCGCCCCGGCGGGCGACTCACTTTCTCTTGCGTCGCCAAGAGAAAGTAAGCAAAGAGAAGGCGACCCTGCTGTCTGCGTCCCTCCGCTGCGCTGCGGGCAACCTGCGGTGCTCGGTCCAGGCGGGGTCTCGCTCAACTCGCCTGCGGCTCAGACAATCGCGATCCCTGATCCGCCTGAACCTCCGCTCCTCGGCGCATACAGAAGGGGTGGGGGCAAGGAATACCAAACAAACGAATACCAAACCCGAATACCTGAAACCACGAGGACACGCCATGGCGTGTCCTTGTTTGTCTTGGTCGTCTTTGTCTTGGGGTTCGGTATTTGGTATTCGGACTGCCCCGTTCTGGCTGGGCCGAGCAGCGCAGATGGAGGCGGGATCAGGGCCGCAGTTGTCTGAGCGAAGCGAGTTCTGCGGACCCCCGCCGGAATCGAGCAGCGCAGGTTGCCCGCAGCGCAGCGAAGGGACCCAGACCGCGGGTCGCCTTTTCTTTGGTGACTTTCTTTTGGCGAAGCAAAAGAAAGTTACTAGCCGCCGGGCTACCCCCGGCCTCCATCCTAAGCAAGAGTCCCTGCCGACGAGTACCCGACCGCACCACGACCCAGCGGGAGCTGTGTCATGAACCTCTCCGAACCCTTCGTCCGCCGCCCGGTCGCCACCGTCCTGCTGACCATAGGCATCGCCCTGGCCGGCATAGGCGCGTTCTTTGTGCTGCCCGTCTCGCCCCTGCCGCAGGTCGATTTCCCGGTCATCTCGGTCAGCGCCTCGCTACCCGGCGCCAGCCCCGACACCATGGCCAGCAGCGTCGCCACGCCGCTGGAGCGGCGCCTTGGCGTGATTGCCGGCGTGAATGAAATGACCTCCAACAGCGGCACGGGCTCCACCCGTGTCAGCCTGCAGTTTGACCTGAACCGCAGCATCGATGCCGCCGCGCGCGAAGTGCAGGCCGCCATCAATGCCTCGCGCGCGGACTTGCCGGCCACGCTGCGCAGCAACCCGACCTACCGCAAGGCCAACCCGGCTTCAGCGCCCGTCATCATCCTGGCGCTCACCTCCAAAACCCGTTCACCGGGGCAGATCTACGACGAAGTGTCGAATGTGGTGCAGCAAAAAATCGCCCAGGTGCCGGGGGTGGGCGACGTCGAGCTGGGCGGTGGCTCGCTGCCTGCCGTGCGCGTCGAGTTGAATCCGTTCGCCCTCAACCGCTATGGCGTGAGCATGGAAGATGTGCGGGCGGCCCTGCAGGCCTCCAACGCCAACCGGCCCAAGGGCGCGATTGAAGGCAATGGCCAACGCCTGCAGATTTACTCGGGCGCCAACACCGCCACGGGCGGGCTCAAGGCGGCCGACTACCGCGGCCTGGTGGTGGCCTGGCGCAATGGCGCGGCCCTGCGGCTGGGCGATGTGGCCGAGGTGGTGGATGGCGTGGAAAACACCAACACCCTGGGCCTGTTCAATGGCAGCCCGGCCGTCATCGTGCTGGTCACACGCCAGCCTGGCGCCAACGTGATTGAGACCGTGGATGGCGTACGCGCCTTGCTGCCCGAGCTGCAGGCCCAGCTGCCGCAGGATGTGCAGTTGCAGGTGGCCTCGGACAGCACCAACTCGATACGCGCGTCGCTCCGCGAGATTGAGCTCACCCTGCTGATCTCGATTGCACTGGTGGTGCTGGTGGTCAGCGCATTTTTGCGCAGTGCGCGCGCCACGGTCATTCCAGCGGTGGCCACCATCGTTTCCCTGCTCGGCACCTTTGGCGTGATGTATTTGCTCGGGTTCAGCCTCAACAACCTGAGCCTGATGGCGCTCACCGTGGCCACCGGCTTTGTAGTGGACGACGCCATCGTCGTGCTGGAGAACACCAGCCGCCACATCGAGGCCGGCATGGACCGCTTCAAGGCCGCGCTGCTGGGTGCGCGCGAAGTCGGCTTCACGGTCCTGTCCATCAGCCTGTCGCTGGTGGCGGTGTTCATTCCGCTGCTGTTCATGGGCGGGCAAACCGGACGGCTGTTTCGCGAATTTGCCGTGACGCTGTCGGCGGCGGTGATGATTTCCCTGCTGATCTCGCTGACCACCACACCGATGATGTGTGCCTGGATGCTCAAGCCCCCCTCCACGGCCGGACGCGCCCGCAAGCGGCCCGGGCGCTTTGCCTTCATCCCGCGCTGGCTTGAAGGCGCTTATCAGCGTGTGCACCGCAGCTACGAGGTAAGCCTGGACTGGGCGCTGGCCAGCAAGCTGCTGGTCATGCTGATTTTGCTGGCGGTGGTTGCGCTTAATGTCTACCTCTACGTCAAGGCGCCCAAGGGGTTTTTCCCGCAACAGGACACCGGGCAGATCAACGCCGGCCTGCGCGCCGACAGGAGCATTTCCTTTCAGGCCCTGCAGGGCAAGCTGCGGCAGCTGGTCGACATCATCCGGCGCGACCCGGCCGTGGACACCGTGGTCGGCTTCACCGGCGGCTCGCGGGCGGGCGGCGGCTTCATGTTCATCAACCTCAAACCCGTGGCCCAGCGCACCGAATCCGGCCAGGCGGTCATTGCACGGTTGCGCCCGCAGCTGGCGCAAGTCACGGGCGTCAGCCTTTTCCTCAACACCGTGCAGGACCTGCGCGGCGGCGGCCGCCAGAGCAGTTCGACCTATCAGTACACCCTCAAAAGTGACAACGCGGCCGACCTGCGCGACTGGGCGATGCGGCTGGCCGACCAGATGAAGCGCCAGGATGCGCTGACCGACGTGGACACCGACCAGCAGGAAAACGGCGTGGAGACCATGGTCACGGTGGACAAGGACAGCGCGGCACGTCTGGGCATCAGCTCGCGCGACGTGGACAACGCCTTGTACAACGCCTTCGGCCAGCGCCAGGTGGCCACCATCTATGCCGACCTGAACCAGTACCGCGTGGTCATGGAGGTGGCGCCACGCTTTATCCGCAGCCCCGAGGCGCTCAAGGACATCTACGTTCCGGCGAAGACCAGCAGCCTCACCACGTCAAACACAACCTCAGGCACAACTTCAAGCACCACCTCGGGCACCAGCTCCGCCACGACTACCGCATCCGGCACATCCACAACCGTCATCAACCCGGCCCTGCGCGACCCGTCCAGCGGCCAGGCCCTGAGCTCGTCGGCCACCACCATGGTGCCGCTGTCGGCCGTTGCGCGGTTCAGCGAAAACGCCAAGGCCGCATCGGTCAACCACGAGGACGGCGAGCTCTCCACCACGATTTCCTACAACCTGGCGGAGGGCAGCACGCTCAGCGATGCCCAGGCTGCCGTGAAGCAGGCTGAAGCCGAGATTCGTCTGCCCAACAATGTGCGCGGCAGTTTTTCCGGGTCGGCCCGCGATGCCCAGGAATCGCAAAACCAGCAGCCGCTGCTGATTTTGGCCGCGCTGGTGGTGATCTACATCGTGCTTGGCATTTTGTACGAGAGCCTGATCCACCCGCTCACCGTGCTGTCTACCCTGCCCTCGGCCGGCGTGGGGGCGGTGCTGGCGCTGCTGCTGTTCAAGATGGATTTTTCCATCATCGCGCTGATCGGTATTTTCCTGCTGATCGGCATCGTGAAAAAAAATGCCATCCTGATCATCGACTTTGCGCTGGAAGCCGAGCGGGCACGCGGCCTCTCCGCCACGCAGGCGGTGCGCGAAGCCTGCCTGCTGCGCTTTCGCCCCATCCTGATGACCACGCTGGCCGCCATCCTCGGTGCGCTGCCGCTGGCCATAGGCTTTGGCGAGGGCGCCGAGCTGCGCCGCCCGCTGGGCGTTTCCATCATTGGCGGGCTGATTGCCAGCCAGCTGCTCACCTTACTGACCACGCCGGTGGTTTATGTACTGCTCGACAAGCTGCGCCGCCGCAGCCCGTCGGAGCGCCTGCTCAGCCGCCACCCCGACGAACCCGGCGTGCCGCCGCCCGGCGCCCCGCTGCAACTGCAATGAATGATGACCGCCATGAACAATACCTGGCTCTTGCCTCTTGCCCCTTCCCCCGCTGGGGGAAGGTTGGAATGGGGGCCTGCGGCGACTGACTGATTGACCGGCCATGAATCCGAAACAGGGGAGCCCCCATCCCTGCCTTCCCCCAGCGGGGAAGGAGCAAGCATGACACCCGAAGGTGGAAAGATATGTACAAGGAATTGAAATTGCACCCCTGCCGCTACCTGATGGCCGCCGCACTGACACTGCTGGCCACAGGCTGCGCGGTCGGCCCGGATTACAAGCGTCCGGCCACTGCCGATGTCAGCGCCTTCAAGGAAGCCGAAGGCTGGGTGCCCGCCGCGCCGGCCGATGCGCTGGAGCGCGGCCCGTGGTGGTCGCTGTTTGGCGACCCGGTGCTGGACCAGCTGCAGTCGCGGGTCGAGGTGTCCAACCAGAACGTGGCGCTGGCGGTGGCCGCCTATGCGCAGGCGCGTGCCTTGGTGCGCGAGCAGCGGGCATCGCTCTTTCCTTCGGTCACGCTCGACGGCGGAGCCAGCCGTTCGAAGAGCAGCGGCAGTGGTAGCAGCAGTACCGGCGCTGGCGGGCGCATCGGCAACAACTACCAGCTCAGCATAGGTGGCAGCTGGGAGCCCGACGTCTGGGGCCGCCTGGGTCGAGCCGTCGACGGCGCCAGTGCCGGCGCCCAGGCGAGCGCAGCAGACCTGGCCTCGGCCAAACTCTCGGCCCAGGGCGAACTCGCCGTCAACTACCTTTCGCTGCGCCAGACCGATGCGCAAAAGGCCTTGCTGGAAAGCACGATTGCCGGTTATGAACGTGCACTGGAGATCACGCAAAACCGCTACGCGGCCAGCATTGCCGCCAAAACCGATGTGCTGCAGGCGCAAACCCAATTGGCCAATGCCAGGGCTGAAGCCGCAGGGCTGGTGCGCCAGCGTGCGCAACTCGAGCACGCCATCGCGGTGTTGGTGGGCGAGGCGCCCGGCAATTTCGCGCTCGCGCCCGCCGCCTGGACACCCGTGGTGCCAGAGGTTCCGGTCGGCGTGCCTTCCACGCTGCTGCAGCGCCGGCCCGATATCGCGGCAGCCGAGCGCCGCGTGGCCCAGGCCAACGAGCAGATCGGCATCGCCAAAAGCGCCTACTTCCCCAGCCTCAGCCTGAGCGCATCGGCCGGTAGCGCCGCCAGCCGTGTGGCCGACCTCTTCAAGGCGTCCACCAGCGTCTGGTCGCTGGGCCTGTCGGCCGCGCAGGTGCTGTTCAATGCGGGAGCCACCGGCGCCCGTGTCGAAGGCGCGCAGGCTTCGCACGAGCAGGCGGTGGCGCGTTACCGGCAGGCCGTGCTGGCGGCGTTCCAGGATGTGGAGGACCAGCTTTCCGCCACCCGCGTGCTGCTGGTGCAGCAGGACTTGCGGCGCCAGGCCTCTGATGCCGCAGACCAGGTCGAGCAACAGGTGTTCAACCGCTACCGCGGCGGCCAGGTCAGTTACACCGAGGTCATCACCGCGCAGGCCACCGCGCTGAGCGCACGCCGCGCGCTGGTGCAGGCCATGGCCGACCGCCAAACCACCGCCGTGGCCTTGATCCAGTCGCTGGGCGGCGGTTGGCAGGATGGACGGTAAAGCGGCTACGCGCCCGCATTACTATAGTTTTGATAGCGCATTACGGCCACATCCCTGAACGCCCTCCCGTTTACCCGGGCGACCCGGTTCGCGGGCAGAAGGTAGGACGAATGACCGGGCGGCTTCACGAACCGGCGTGAAGCGACTACAGTGGATGAGCAGCCCGTGCCGCTCCCACAGCCGGGCTCACATGTCGCAACACGCCAATGGGGGCTGCCATGAGATATGAAAGCATCCTGGACGCGATCGGCCATACGCCGCTGGTGCGCTTGAACCAGCTGACCCGGCACCTGTCCTGCGCGGTCTACGCCAAGCTGGAGTTCCTGAGCCCGGGCGGTTCGGTCAAGGACCGCATCGGCATGTACATGATCCAGCAGGCCGAGCGGCGCGGCGAGATAGTCCCCGGCGCGACCATCGTGGAATGCACCTCGGGCAACACCGGCATGGGCCTGGCGCTGTTCGCCGCCGGACGCGGCTACAAGACGGTGTTCACCATCGCCGACAAGCAGTCGAAGGAAAAAGTCGACATGCTGCGGGCCATGGGCGCCGAGGTCATCGTCTGCCCCACCGACGTGTCTCCCGACGATCCGCGCGGCTACATCCAGGTGGCGCAGCAGCTGGCGCGTGACATTCCCGGCGCCTTCCTCTGCAACCAGTACGACAACCCGGACAACACACTGGCGCACTACGCGAGCACCGGCCCCGAAATCTGGAACGACACCGGGGGCATGGTTACCCATTTCGTCTGCGGCATGGGCACTTGCGGCACCATCAGCGGCGCCGGCCGCTACCTCAAGGAACAAAACGCCATGATCCGGGTAATCGGCGTCGATCCGCAAGGCTCGATCTTCCATGAGCTGTTCCACCGCGGGGTGACGGTACAGCCCCACGTCTACCGGCTCGAAGGCATAGGCGAAGACTTCATCCCCAAGGCGCTGGACTGGCACGTCATCGACAACGTGATCCAGGTCAGCGACCGGGACAGCTTCCTGATGGCGCGCCGGCTCGCCCGCGACGAGGGCATCTTCGCCGGCGGCTCCTCGGGCGCCGCGATGCTGGCCGCGCTGCAGGCGGCTGAAAAACTGGGCCCGAACGACCTCATGGTGGTGCTGCTGCCCGACGGCGGCCGCCAGTACCTGGGCAAGCTCTACAACGACGACTGGATGCGGGAGCATGGCTACCTCGACGCCAAGCCCGATTCAGCACCGCGATCCTGATTTCAGATTCAGTGAGGCACGCCATGCGCTTTTCCACCCAAGCCATTCACGCCGGCCAGCCGGCGGACCCCAGCACCGGCGCGATCATGACGCCGGTGTACCTGAGCTCAACTTTCGTGCAGCAAGCGCCCGGCCAGCACAAGGGCTACGACTACGGGCGCACTGCCAATCCCACGCGCAGCGCGCTGGAGGCGAACATCGCGGCGCTGGAGGACGGGACTTACGGCCTGGCCTTCGCCAGCGGCCTGGCGGCGGAGTCCACCGTGCTGCAATCGCTCAGCAGCGGCGACCATGTGGTCTGCGGGCAGGACCTGTATGGCGGGACCTACCGGCTGATGACCAAGGTCTTTGCGCGCTTCGGCATCCAGGCCAGCTTCGTCGACGCGACTTCGCTCGACGCGATCCGCGCCGCGCTGCGCCCGCAAACCCGGCTGGTCTGGCTGGAGACCCCGAGCAATCCGCTGCTGACCGTGTGCGACATCGCCGCCATCGCCCAGCTCACGCACGAACACCAGGCCAGGCTCGCGGTCGACAACACCTTCGCCTCGCCCTACCTGCAGCAACCGCTGCGGCTGGGCGCGGACATGGTCATCCACAGCACCACCAAGTACCTGGGCGGCCACTCGGACGTGATAGGCGGCGCCCTGGTGCTCAATGACGAAGCGCTATACCAGGAACTCAAGTTCCTGCAAAACGCGGTAGGCGCGGTGCCGGGTCCGCTGGACTGCTTCCTCGTGCTGCGCGGCATCAAAACCCTGGCGGTGCGCATGCGCCAGCATTGCGACAACGCGTTGCAACTGGCGCGGCATCTGGCAGCCCACCCCGAGGTCAAACAGCTCGCCTATCCGGGCCTGGAGTCCAGCCCCTATCACGCGCTCGCAAGCCGGCAGATGCGCGCCTACGGCGGCATGATCTCGCTGGAGCTGCAAGGCGGGGTGGAGCGCAACATCCGTTTCACGACCCAGACGAAGCTATTCGCGCTGGCCGAGAGCCTGGGCGGTGTCGAGTCCCTGGTCGGCCTGCCCACGGTGATGACGCACGCCGCCATCCCGCCCGCGCAGCGCCAGCAGGCGGGCTTGCCCGACGCGCTGGTGCGCCTGTCGGTCGGTCTCGAAGACATCGAGGACCTGATCGAAGACGTAGACCGGGCGATCGAAACATCACGCTAAGGGGAATGGCACTTACTTTGGCTCATAGGCATGACCATGCCTCTGGACGTGTCGGCGAGCCTGGTCGCGGGGCACCTTCAACCAGGGGTAGGGTTTGGGCCTTCGTTTTCGCATTCGCGGCTCGATGCGTCCGGGTCGATGGCCGACCCTGCATTGTGCGATCAACGTGAATAGCCGCCCGCAATCCTTCGTGGCCGAGAGGCCTCGCGAGACCCACTCTGTCCACAGTTGCACCGTGTGCTTGAAGC
>NZ_JBFUJO010000046.1:0-17062 GCF_056401355.1 Polaromonas sp. P4_F4
AGTCCCAGGCGCTCAAACAGCTGGCGGTCGCGATCGGCTTGYGGGTTGCTGGTCGTGAGCAGCTTGTCGCCATAAAAAATCGAATTGGCGCCAGCGGCGAAGCACAGCGCCTGCAGGGCTTCGCCCATCTGTTCGCGACCGGCCGACAAGCGGACCATGGTCTGCGGCATGGTGATGCGGGCCACGGCGATGGTACGCACGAACTCGAACGGGTCCAGCGGCGCGGTGTTGGCCAGCGGCGTGCCTGCCACCGGCACCAGGTTGTTGATGGGCACCGACTCGGGATAAGGGTTGAGGTTGGCGAGCTGCGCGATCAGTCCGGCGCGCTGCAGCCGGGTTTCGCCCATGCCGACGATGCCGCCGCAGCAGACGTTGATGCCGGCTTTGCGCACATGACCCAGGGTGTCAAGCCGGTCCTGGTAGGTGCGGGTGCTGATGATGTCGCCATAAAACTCGGGCGCGCTGTCCAGGTTGTGGTTGTAGTAGTCCAGCCCGGCATCCTTCAGGGCCTGGGCCTGCTCGGCCTGCAGCATGCCCAAGGTCATGCAGGTCTCCAGGCCCAGCGAGCGGACCTCGCGCACCATCTCGGTCACGCGCTCCATGTCGCGCTCTTTCGGGCTGCGCCAGGCCGCGCCCATGCAAAAGCGGGTGGCGCCCTGGTCTTTGGCGGCCCGGGCTGCCTCGATGACCTCGGCCAGTGGCATCAGCTTGCTGGCTTTCACCTCGGTCTCGAAATGGGTCGACTGCGGGCAGTAGCCGCAGTCTTCGGCGCAGCCGCCGGTCTTGATGGACAGCAGTGTGGACAGTTGCACTTCATTGGCGTCAAAGTGTTCGCGATGCACCTGCTGGGCGCGAAACAGCAAATCCATGAACGGCAGTTCGTACAGGGCTGCTATGTCTTCGACCTGCCAGCGAAGCGGTGCCTGCGGCGCGGTGGTGGGCGCGGGCGCGCGACGCAGGGACGAAACGGGAATCGTGGCAATGGTCATCATGAGTGCATTTCTCAGGTGAAGAGGGAAGAGAAAAAAGGGATAGCCATGAAAACACGCATCTGAGGGTCGTATTGTCCAGATGGGCCGCCACGGCGGCGAGTGACGAAACGGCCGTGTAACGGAGGAAGTGTTGTCATGGCAACTCCCGGGCGGCACAGGCCAAGCCGTCGACCAGGCGCTGCACGTCCGCGACGCTGTGGCTGGCGCTGAGCGTGATGCGCAGCCGGGCCGTGCCCACCGGTACCGTGGGCGGACGGATGGCCGGCACCCACAGATCTTTCGCATCCAGTGCCGCCATCAGCGCGAGGGCGGCGGCGTTGTCGCCCACGATCAGCGGCTGAATCGCGGTGCTGGAGTCCGCCAGCCGCCAGCCCCGCGCCGGGTGCGCGGCGATCAGGGCGGACAGTTGGGTGCGTAGCTGGGTGATCAGTTGTTGCAGTTGTGCGCGCCGCTGATCGCCCTCGGCGCCGCTGATGAGCCGCAGGCTTTCGCGCAAGGCGTGGGCCACGGCGGGCGGCGCGGCAGTGGTGTAAATGTAGGCGCGTGCCGACTGCACTAGCCAGTCGATGATGGTCGGATGCGCGGCAACAAAAGCGCCGCCCACACCGGCAGCCTTGCCCAGCGTGCCCATGTAGATCAGGCGTTCGCTGCACAAGCCAAAATGTGACAGGCTGCCACGGCCCTGAGCGCCGATCACGCCAAAGCCATGGGCGTCGTCCACGATCAGCCAGGCGTCAAAGCGCTCGGCCAGCGCCAGCAGCGCCGGCAGGTCGGCCAGATCACCGTCCATGCTGAAGACCGCATCGGTCACGATCAGTTTGATGGGCGTGGTACAGCGTTCCAGCTGGTTGGCCAGCACGGTGAGGTTGCGGTGGGCGTAGCGCTGCATTGGTGCCTTGGCCAACAGCGCACCGTCAATCAGCGAAGCATGGTTGAGCTTGTCGGCAAAGATCGTGGCGCTGGCGTCGCCCAGCGCGGTGAGCAAGGCCAGGTTGGCCAGGTAGCCGGTGCAGAAGTACAGCGCCGCAGCATTGGGAATGCAGGGTGCCAGCCAGGCCGCCAGATCGTTTTCGAGCCCGGCATGGGCGCGCGAGTGGCCACTGATCAGGTGCGAGGCGCCACTGCCCGCGCCGTATTGCCGCGCGCCCTCCACCAGCGCCTCGACCAGGGCCGGGTGATTGGCCAGGCCCAGGTAGTCGTTGCTGCAAAACGCCAGCATTTCGCGCGCCGGCTGACCGCCCTGGCTGACCCACTGGCGCGGCGCGCAAGAGGACTCGGCGATGCGGCGCTGACGCTGGAGCCCCTGGGCCTCGCGCTCAAGCCGTTGCCGGTTTAGGTGTTCGATCAGCATCGGGGAAGCCTGCGGGAGGTACAGCGCGGAAGGCTTTGAATCCCGGCACGGATTGGTTGGGCTCAATTTCGACAGATTTCACGCATATAATTATAAATTAATAATAAATCATGTAACCGGCATGTGGTGATCATGTTAGCCGCCGGATTGAGGACTTCCACGCGTTCTTCAGTGAGTGGACAGCTGGAAGATTGGCGCGCAGCTTGACAGGGGCCAAGACCTTCATTTGATTTCCGATCACTTGATAGCCGCTCAAACCTTTTCCAGCACCACTGCGATGCCCTGCCCCATACCGATGCACATCGTGCACAGCGCGTAGCGGCCACCCAGGGCGTGCAGACGATTCACCGAGGTAGTCGCCAGCCGCGCGCCGGAGGCGCCGAGCGGGTGACCAAGCGCGATGGCGCCGCCCCAGGCGTTGACACGCTCGTCGTCGTCGCGCAGGCCCAGCTCACGCAGCACGCCCAAGCTCTGAGCGGCGAAGGCCTCGTTCAGCTCGATCACGTCCATCTGCTCCAACTTTAGGCCGGTGAGCGCCAGCACCTTCTGCACGGCCGGCACGGGCCCCATGCCCATGATGCGCGGAAGCACACCGGCGGACGCCATGCCTACCACGCGGGCCCGCGGCGTGAGTCCGTTGCGCGCGGCCGTGGTCTCGTCGGCAAGCAAAAGCGCGCAAGCGCCATCGTTCAGGCCACTGGCGTTGCCAGCCGTCACCGTGCCATCCGGGCGGACCACGCCCTTGAGCTTGGCCAGTGCCTCCATGGTCGTCTCGCGCGGATGCTCGTCCTTCTCGAAGACGATCGGGTCGCCCTTCTTCTGCGGGATCAGCACGGGTGTGATCTCACGCGCTAGGTGGCCAGCACGCTGGGCGGCAGCGGCCTTGGTCTGGCTGGCCAGCGCCATGCGGTCCTGCGCCTCTCGGGTGATCTTGAACTGCTCGGCCACGTTCTCCGCTGTCTCGGGCATGGAGTCGGCGCCATACGTCGCCTTCATGCGCGGATTGATGAAGCGCGCGCCCATGGTGGTGTCCCAGACGCCGCAGCTGCGGCTGAATGCCGAATCGGCCTTGGCCATCACGAACGGGGCACGGGTCATGCTTTCCACCCCGCCAGCGATGACCAGGTCGGCCTCCTGACAGCGGATGGCTCTTGCTGCCTGGCCCAAGGCCTCGAGGCCGGAGCCGCACAGCCGGTTGATCGTCGCCCCCGGCAGCTCAATCGGCATGCCAGCCAGCAGGCTTGACATGTGCGCGACATTTCTGGTGTCTTCGCCGGCCTGGTTGGCACAGCCATAGAGCAAATCGCTGACTTGGCTCCAGTCGACCTTGGGGTTGCGCGCCATCAGCGCCTTCAACGGTATGGCGCCCAGGTCGTCGGCCCGGACACTCGCCAGGGAGCCGCCGTAGCGGCCGATAGGGGTACGGATGGCGTCGCAGATGAAAGCTTGATTCATGGTGTTCATTGGTCTAAAAGGGAAGAAAGGTCGGCCACAGCGAAGCCATGGCCGGTGGTGCTGGCGATTTCGTGCAGATCGTCGAGCAGTCGCGCACGGTCCTGCTGGCGCGCCCAGTGGACGGGGCCACCGACCCAACGCGGAAAGCCATAGCCCAGCACCAGCACGACGTCGATGTCGCTAGGCCGGGTTGCCACGCGCTCATGCATGACCCGCGCGGCCTCGTTCACCATTGCCAGCATGGCGCGGCGCGGGATCTCCTCTGCGCTCAGTGCACGGCGCTCGATGCCACGTTTCTTCGAAGCCTGCTCGATAATCTCGCGCACGACCGAGTCACTGACGCGCGGCGCCGCCTTGCCATTGGTGTACTGGTAGTAGCCGGCCCCGGTCTTGCGGCCGTAGCGGCCGAGCTCGCACAACTTGTCCAGCACCTCGACATAGCGCACACGCGGATCGCGGGTCGCCGCTTGCGACTTGCGCATCGCCCACGGAATGTCCAGACCGGCCAAGTCACCCACCGAGAAGGGACCCATGGCAAAACCGAAAGCCTCAAGTGCCGCGTCGACGTCTTCGGGCCAGGCACTGAACCGCCCCGAGTTTCGTGGAGGCTGTTTGGTTTAAGTCAGGCCACCACCGCGCCGTTCTTGCTCTCGGCCAGCGCATTGTCATTGGACTGGCGTGAGCGTGACTTGGTCTGCTCCACCCGCAGCTTCTCCAGCAGTTGGGCCACGGTCTTGTTGATGTACTCCGAGCCGTTGTCCGAGTGAAAGCCCAGAATCCTGAACGGAAACTGCTCCATCAGGTCCTGCAGCACAGGCAGCAAGTAGGCCTCGCTGATGCGCTCACAAGTGGCCACCACCTCCCACTGGGTGACGATGTCCACCGCATTGACGTGATAAACCCCCTTGGTGCCGTCCAGATCGCCCTGGTGAACCGAGTCGATGCGGATGAAGCCCGGACGGCCCTCGGGGCGCGCCGCAGGCCTATCGGATTGACCACTGGGCGCGTCTTGGTGAAGCTCACTCGCTGAGCCTGGTAAATCTTGCTGTGGCGCAGGTTGTACAGGTGCGACACCGACAGGCTGGCCAGGCGCTCAAACCGCGCATCGCCAAACACATGCCGTGCCCGCTTGAGCAAATGCGTGGTGGCAGGCCCCGAGAGCGTGCCGTGGGCGCGGTCCACCTCGGCCAGCAGCAAGGCGTCAGCCGGGGTGTAGCGCTGCGCAAACGCATGGGCCGGGGTGCGGTAGCGTTTGTGCAGGCTCTGGCCATCCAGGACCCGTGCCAGCAGCCGGGTGAGTTGGGCCCGCGAGTAGCCGCAGGTGGCCAGCAGGTAGCGCAGTACCACGCCTTTGTCGGGCCGATTCAGGCGGGCGTAGCCAAAGCGCTGGGCCACCGAGACGATGTAGGCGTAGCGGGCGTCATCATTGTCGGGCACGCAAAAGCGCACCTCCAGCGTGCCGCCCAGGAAGGCCTGAAGTTGGGAAATTGTTTGCAGACGGGTCTCGTCCATGTCGATCACCATGCGAAAAATGATCGACCCAAACCCGCCGCTCAGGCTCATACCTCGTTGGAATCACGCACCCCGCTTCAGGCTCATACCTCGTTGGATAAGGCTAACACTTGACTTGCCTAACCGAAGTTGTATCTTTGTAGCCCACTAAATTTACCGTCATGGGCAAGCGCCGTCGACTTGGGGCGAGAGAACGCCTGACGTCTATAGCTCGGAGTGAGCTAGATGCTGACGCGTGGCCAAGTTTTGATGTCGGCGCCCTGACCGAGGACAGAAGGGAACTCTTTCTCAAGCGCAAGCAGGGCATCCTGCTTTACCTGCAGGGAGCCAGTGGAGATGTCATCGAGGCCGAAACAGGCCTGGGGCGAAGTCAAATTCACAGGCTCATCACCGAGAGATGCCTGGTGACCCATGAAGATGGGCAGCTTTACGGCTGGAGAGGCATCAACCCCCACCAACGAATCAAGCCATACACCCGCACCAAACAGATTCAGCCGGACCCGTGGGGGATGGGAACTGGTGGCGCATTACAGCTGCTTTTTTCGGCCGAAAAAGGCAGTCAGTTAAAAGCGCGCTTCACAAAAGAGATTCTCAAAAAAACTGGCGCCACCTGGAGAACCATAAACTACCCAAGCAGGATTTGATCGTGTGCTTTCTGACGGAAGCCCGAAATTTATCCCCAGACGCAGGGAGCAAGTGGCCGTTCAACGTGGCGAAGCAGGGCCAGGTCACCATAGGCGCGTTTATCAATAAAGTCCTGACTGATACGGTTTTGCGTTCAAAGATAGAAACCGTTCGCCTTGAGCTTGTCGAAAGGCTCCCCGGCTTCGACAAGCTCAGCCCGAACAGATCTTGTCGAATGAACGCAACTTGGTATGAGAGGGAAAAGACTTGCTCATTGACGACCAGGACGAAGAATCATTCCACAACGATGCGCGCGTCTTTCACAAGGCGAGTCCACTTCTCGAGTTCTGCGATTGTCATTTCGCGCAGGCGCGCTGCGCTCTGGTACTGCGCGTCGTAGCCTGTTCTTTTCAGGTTTTCGATGACGGTCGGGTTCTGCAACACCTTCCTGATCGCCATATCCAGTTTGCTTGTAACTGAAGCGGGCAAATTGGCTGGTCCGGCCAAGCTCCACCACGCGCTGGCGACAGCGGGGATGCCTTGCTCCTTGACCGTAGGAATGTCCGGTAACGCGCCCGAACGCTCGGGGGACACGACGCCCAGGATTCGAATCTTGCCGCTTTTTTCCTGTCCAATGACCGTCGTCAGAGCGGCGAACGCCAAAGGCGTCTGGCCACCCATCAAATCCGTCATCAGCTGCGCGCCGCCCTTGTAGGGAACATGGACCAAGGAAGTCCCGGTGACCGATTGAAAGAGCTCTGCCGCAAGGTGAGCGGCTCCCCCGACGCCGGATGTGCCGTATGTCAATTGACCCGGCGCCCGCTTCGCCGCCGCCACCAGATCGGCCATCGTCTTCAGCGGGGAACTCGAAGGGACGACGACCGCAGCGCCTGCACCCGCCGCAAACATGGCGATCTGGGTGAAGCCACTGAGCGGGTCGTACTTCTGCTTCTTGAGCGCGGGTGCCAGGGTCACCGGTCCGCTGCCGAGCAGGGCCAACGTATAACCATCCGGCGTCGCCCTGCTCAATTGCTCGGCGGCGATCGTTCCGCCCGCTCCAGGACGATATTCGACGATCAGGGGCTGCCCGAGTTCTTGCTCCAACTCGTGCTGGAGAGCACGGAACACACCATCGGCAGCTCCGCCTGCGGTATAGCCGATCATCATCTTGATCGGCTTGATCGGCTTGTTCGGATAAGCCTGAGCAAACGTCCCCATCGGGGCGATGGCAATCGCTACAGTGATCGCGGCACGCCGCAGCAGCGAAAGTACCGTCAAGGTTCGAGGTGTATTCATGTCGTGTCTCCTATGTCAAAGGGGGTGGTTTGCTGCGCAGAGCGCTCATTGAGCAGACAACTTAGGGTCGGTCCAGGTTTCGTCGCCGCTCAAGCCATGACCTCAGGATCGGAGTGCCAAGAACGCTCGAGCCGCTGACGGGCCTGCGCGTATTCGCGCTTCAACTTCTCGATGAAAGCCGCGGCGGTCGTTACTTCGGTCACGGCGCCGATTCCCTGCCCCGAACCCCAGATGTCTTTCCAGGCCTTGGCCTTGCTGCCGTCGCCGCCGAAGTCCATGGTCTTCAGATCGCCTTCGGGCAGGTTGGCCGGGTCCATGCCCGCAGCCAGGATGCTGGGCGCAAGGTAGTTGCCGTGCACGCCGGTGAAGAGGTTCGAGTAGACGATGTCGTCGGAATTGCCGGCGACGATGGCCTGCTTGTACTCGGCGCTGGCACGAGCTTCCTCTGTCGCGATGAAAGCGGTGCCGATGTAGGCGAAGTCGGCGCCCATGGCCTGCGCCGCAAGCACTGCGTCTCCGGTCGCGATCGAGCCCGAGAGGGCGATGGGGCCCTCAAACCACTGGCGGATTTCCTGAATCAGCGCAAACGGACTCTTGACGCCCGCATGGCCACCGGCACCCGCAGCCACCGCGATGATGCCGTCGGCGCCCTTCTCGATCGCCTTTTTCGCGAAGGTGTTGGTGGTGATGTCGTGCAGCGTCACGCCACCATAGCTGTGCACCGCATCGTTCACATCGGTGCGCGCGCCGAGCGATGTGATGACGATCGGCACCTTGTACTTCACGATCACCTCCATGTCATGCGCCAGTCGATCGTTGCTCTTGTGGACGATTTGGTTGACGGCGAATGGCGCGGCTGGCTGGTCGGGGTTGGCCTTGTTGTATGCCGCGAGCTCTTCGGTGATCTCAATCAGCCACTCCTCGAGTTGCGCCGCCGGCCGCGCGTTGAGTGCCGGCATCGAGCCAACCGCACCTGCCTTGCATTGCGCGATGACGAGTTTCGGTGTGCTGATGATGAACAGAGGTGAGCCGATGATTGGCAACGGCAGGTTGGCGAGGACGGCGGGCATTTTGGACATTCGTTCTCCGGAAATAAAGAGTTCTGTGGATTGGACAACTTCGCGAAGTTCTTAATATATACCGATATTAGTTATCCGTATACATATACATGCATTGTGTATTGTAAATTAGAGCTACTGGTGCTAGCATGACCAAATTGCAGCAAAACAAGGAGTCCGATGGTCGAATCCCCCCGAATCAGTCGTAGCGACAGGATCCGCGCAGCCATTGAGGCAGAGATCGCCTCCGGCCGGCTCCCGGCAGGCTCGCGCATCGAAGAGCGAATGCTCATGGAGCGCTTCGAGGTATCGCGCACGCCCGCCCGCGAGGCGATCCTGCAGTTGACGTCCGCAGGGTTGGTGACGGCCGTGCCGCGGCAAGGTGCGGTCGTCAGCGGCCTCTCGCTGCCTGAATACATCGCGATGCTCGAAATTCTGCTGGAGCTCGAGGGCCTGGCCGCCCGCCTCTCAGCGCGGCGCATGCCAATCGTGCAACGGCTCCAGCTCGAACAGGCCGCCAAGGCCTGCGCCGAGGTCGCTTTGCTCGATGACGCCACCGCATACGGCGACGCGAACCGGCTGTTCCATGAAATCATCTACGACGGCAGCTGCAACGGTGTGCTCGCCCGCCAGCTGCGCACGCTGCGGGCGCGCATGCAACACCCCAAGGACTCCGTGTTCGACACGCCCGGCCGCATCGCGACGTCGCTGGCCGAGCATGAGCTTGTGCTCAAAGCCATCCTGAACGGCGACGAGGAAGGTGCGAGCCGTGCGATGAAGGGACACATCTCGAGCGGCGGGAACGTCTTTGCAGACAGCATCGCGACGATCGCCAAAGCACAGGCGAGCTCGCACCCCGCCAATCCGGCCGAGAACGGCGTTCCTGCCAGGGCCGCTGCAGCCAAACGCGCCAGGGAGCGCATCCAGGTCAAACCCGAATTTCCACAGAACTGAAAACCACATGAAAACCACAGCAATTCAGATCCATCGACATGGCGGGCCGGAAGTCCTTTCAGTCACTTCCGTCGAAGTCGGCGAACCGAAGCCGGGCGAGGTCCGCATTCGTCAGAGCGCGATCGGCCTGAACTTCGCAGACATCTACCAACGCCGCGGCGCCCACGGCCCGCACCAGACGGCATCATTTCCGGCCACGCTCGGATCGGAGGGTGCGGGAGTCGTGGATGCCGTCGGCGACGGCGTCGACAGCGTTCGCGTCGGCCAGTCGGTCGCGTACATCCATCCCGGCGCATACCAGGCAGTCCGGAACGTTCCGGTGTCCCAGGTCGTGGCTCTGCCGCAGGGCTTCTCCGAAGAAATCGCGGGCGCGACGATGGTGCGTGRCCTGACGGCGGAGTACCTGCTGCGCCGCCTGTACGTCGTGAAGCCCGGCGACGAAATCCTGGTCCACGCCGCTGCAGGCGGCATGGGCGTGATCCTTTCGCAATGGGCGCGTGCGCTCGGCGCGACCGTCATCGGTACCGTCGGTTCGGAGGCGAAGATACAGGTCGCCCTGGACCACGGTTGCCACCATGTCATTAACTACCGCTCGGAAGATTTTGCGGCGCGAACGATGGAGATGACCGGCGGCCGGGGTGTCGCCGTCGTTTACGACGCCGTCGGGAAGGACGTCTTCGTGCAGTCGCTTGATTGCCTTCGCCCGCTCGGCATCGCCATCAACTACGGTACGGCCTCAGGGGACGTGGAGAGCTTTGATCTGGACCTTCTGCACGCAAAATCTCTCTGCGTGTCGCGGCCGACGTTGCGCACGTTCATCGCGAAGCCCGCCGATCTGCAGCGCGGCGCTGCTGCGCTGTTCGACGCCGTCACCCGCGGTATGGTGCGGCTCGAAGTCAATCGGCACTACGCCCTGACCGACGTGCGCCGTGCGCATGAGGAACTCGAGAGCCGCAGCACGACGGGCGCCGCCGTTCTGGTGCCCTGAGTCGCTGCCGCCGCCACTGCGCCCAATCCCACACATTCGATGAAGACAGAAACCTTGACGAACATCATGCCCAACTCCCCCCAGCCGGATCCGCATGGGTCAGACGAGACACTGCCGGTCCTGCGAATCGACAACGGCGTTGCCACGCTCCGCTTGAATCGGCCGGCAGTCCACAACCGGCTGGAGCCTGACGATGTGGTCTTCGTTCGGGACACGATCGAGCGCATCAACAGCGATGACTCCGTCCGGGTGCTGATCGTCACCGGCACCGGCAAGAGCTTTTGCTCGGGCTTCGACATCCGCGCTTTCGGCAGCCCGCCCAATCGGCGAATGGACTTCCAGGCATTGACCGACGAACTGGAAAATGCCCGGCCCGTCACGATTGCACATCTCAATGGACCGGCGTACGGCGGAGCAACCGACATGGCGCTGGCCTGCGACTTTCGCATCGCAGTAGACAGCGCCCGCATGTTCATGCCGGCCGCGACAATCGGCCTTCAGTACTACCCGCACGGCCTGCGACGGTGGGTCACGCGCCTGGGGTTGGGCGCGGCCAAGAGACTTTTCCTGACCGCCGAGACCATCGACGCCAGGGAAATGCTCCGCATCGGGTTTCTGGACCGGATCGAGCCGGCCGGCAAGCTCGATGCAGCGGTGAACGAACTCGCCCGGCTGCTGGCAGCGATGCCGCCGCGCGTGATGGAAGGGACGAAGAAAATGCTGAACGATGTGGCTCGTCAGGAGTTCGATGCGAAAGCGGGCCAGGCACTGCACGACAGGAGCCTTGCGTCGCGCGACATGAAGGAAGCCCTGGCGGCAAGGTCCGAGAAGCGGTCACCAACCTTCACAGGAGACTGAGCATGGTGCAGAACCAGACCTTGACCGGCCCTCTTGCCGGCTTCACTGTGATCGACCTGACGCGGGTACTCGCCGGGCCTTACTGCACGATGCTCCTGGCCGATCTTGGCGCCAGGGTCATCAAGGTGGAGCAACCAGGCACGGGCGACGATTCACGCCAGGTCGGGCCTTTCATTGGCGATGACTCTGCCTACTTCATGTCCGTGAACCGTAACAAGGAGTCCATCGCACTGGATCTCAAGTCACCTGAAGGGCGCAAGGTCTTCGAAGCGCTGCTGCAGAACGCCGATGTGCTGGTCGAGAACTTCCGGCCTGGAACGATGGAGAAGCTGGGCTATGGATGGGAAACGCTCCACGCCCGCTTTCCGCGCCTGGTCTTCACGTCGGTGTCGGGCTTCGGGCAAACCGGCCCTTACAGCAAACTTCCCGCCTACGACATGGTGGTGCAGGCGATGAGCGGAATCATGAGCCTGACCGGGCAGCCGGGCGGCCCGCCAACACGCGTGGGAGTCTCGATCGGCGATCTCGCCGCCGGGCTCTATGCCGCCCTCGGGACGCAAGCAGCATTGCTGCAGCGCGAACGGACCGGCCGGGTGGAGTGGGTGGATGTCGCGATGCTGGACTGCCAGGTGGCGCTGCTCGAGAATGCGATCGCACGGACGCAGGTCGACGGACGCGCACCGGGCCCGAACGGATCGCGCCATCCTTCGATCACGCCTTTCGACGTGTTCCGCGCGTCCGACGGCTGGTTTGTGATCGCAGTGGGCAACGATCCGTTGTTCCAGCGCCTGTGCGTCACGCTGGAACTGCCGGCCCTGAAAGAGGACCCACGCTTCGCCACCAACGTGCAGCGCTGCACGTTTCACCAAGCCCTGAAGTCCCTGCTGGAAGAAAGACTGGCATCGGCTCCGTGCGCCCACTGGATGGACCTGCTGACCAGAAACAACATTCCGACCGGACCGTACAACGATGTTGCGGACGTGTTGACAGATCCTCAGGTGCGATCGAGGGACATGCTCGTTCAGATTCGGGCATACAACGGCCAGGAAATTGCGGTGGCCGGCAACCCGGTGCATGTGGGTGCGCACCGCACGCCGCTGACCCGTCAGCCGCCGAGACTCGATCAGGATCGAGCCCGCATTCTGGCCGAATTCCAGCCGTCCTAGTAAGCCATCGCTGCTCAAGCGCTTGAAGTTCGCCGCGCAGTCGGAACGCTACAGCGCCGAGCAAAGAAGCCTGCTGGACGAGACGCTGGACGCCAACCTGCAGGCGGTCAGCGACGAGATCGAGCAGCTCACCTCGGTCGAGGCCGCGCCACGCGAGAAGCAGCAAGCCACGCGCCAGCCGCTGCCGGCAAACCTGCCCCGGCGCGAGATCCGCCACGAACCTGAGTCCACCACCTGCGGCTGTGGCTGCCAAATGAAACGCATCGGCGAGGACGTGGCCGAGAAGCTGGACTACCAGCCGGGCGTGTTCACCGTGGAGCGCCATGTCCGTGGCAAGTGGGCCTGCACAAACTGCGAAACGCTGGTGCAGGCTCCAGTGGAGGCGCACATCATCGACAAAGGCATCCCCACCACCGGGCTGCTGGCCCAGGTGCTGGTGGCCAAGTTTGCAGATCATTTACCCCTGTACCGCCAGGAAACGATCTTCGGGCGTGCCGGATTCGCCATCCCGCGCTCGACGCTGGCGCAGTGGGTGGGTTCCTGCGGCGTGCAGTTACAGCCGCTGGTCGATGCGCTCAAGGATGAAATCCTTAAACACGCTGTGCTGCACGCGGACGAGACGCCGGTGCAGATGCTCAAGCCCGGTAACGGCAAGACGCACCGGGCCTACCTCTGGGCCTACGCCAGGCGCATCGTGGGCTGGCGCGTGAGCAGTTCGATGCGCACGGACTTTGTGCTCGATGCGCTGGAGCAAGCCTTGTACGCCAGACAGCCCGAGCGCGATGGGACACTGATCCATCATTCGGACAGGGGTTCGCAATACGTCAGCATTCGCTACAGCGAGCGATTGGCCGAGGCCGGCATAGAGCCCTCGGTGGGCAGCCGGGGCGACAGCTACGACAACGCCCTGGCCGAGACGATCAATGGGCTGTACAAGGCCGAACTGATCCACCGCCGGGCGCCCTGGAAGACCAGGGAGGCTGTGGAGCTGGCAACGCTCGAATGGGTGTCTTGGTTCAACCACCACAGGCTGCTGGAGCCCATCGGCTACTTACCACCTGCAGAAGCTGAGGCACACTACTACCGGCAACTCGCCAATCAGGCCACCACCGTGGTGGCCTGATTTAAACCAAACAGCCTCCACGAAACTCGGGGCGGTTCACCCTCGGCCTCCTTCAGTATTCCGGGGATTGCTTTCTTGAACGCCACTGGAGACTTGGCGATCGAGATGCCACGTTCGCCGAGCAGGCCTCTGGCCTGGTTGATGATCGCAGTGCGCTGATGGACCAGCAACTCACGCACCCGATGTACCGCCTGCATGTCCTGTTGTTCAATCGACTTGACTGGCACGAAATTCATGCTGAGTCTGGACGCCGCCTCAACGATTGCCTCAGCATCGTTTCGATCATTCTTGTTCGTTTTGACAAACGGCTTAACGTAGTGAGGGCTGATGAGCCTTACTTCGGCCCCCAACTCCTGGAATCGTCTGGCCCAGTGATGGGCGGAATCTGGCCCGCTGGAGTACGCCAGCGCGGGTGTTCCTGGGTCTTCTTGAAGCACGGACCAGATGACCCAGTACGCCCGACAACTTGCAAGTCCCCGAAAATTCAGTCCTTAGGTGACCTTGACTGCTATCTGCGGTGACTTGAAATCGGCGCGAGTGAGTTGGCCCGTCTGGTATTTTTTTGCAAGATGCAGCAGCACGGGATCGTAGAGGGAAAAGAGCTTCGTGAACGCCTGCTCCTTTCTCTCAAAATCTGCGTCGGGCAGATAGGCTCGACCCGCCTTTTCTTCCTCAATGGGATCGAGCACCGCGGAGCCGAAAGGCAGTAGAAAGCTCGCCGCCTTCAGCCCCGGATATCGCGGCGAGTAAGGATTCAGGCAGATCTTCAGCACGGCATCGCCTTGCGCCATGTGACCGACGATCGCAGCATCGATTTCCTTCCTCCTGAAGAAGTCACCGTTCCTGTAGAAATAGCAAGGCTTAGCTGGAGCTCCTTGCTACTTTCCCATCTTTGCGAAAACCACTAGCTTTTAGCGGTGCAAATCGGGGCCGTCAGTCATGGGTTACTGCTGGAGGCAACAAAATCCCGGCCGCCCAGTGGGAGGGAAGATATTTAAAATCAACCAGTTAGCACCGACCAGTGCAGAATTTCCCCTTTTTATTGCTGTACAGGCACACCAATTCTTTTAGCTCTCCGAAGCCGTGTACCCAGAGGTGTACCCAAGAAAAGTGACGTGGAAGAAGAGTGAGTGTTGGCGCGGGTTGCAAGCGATCTTTCGATCCAGCCCCAGCAGCTTTTTACTTGCAACTACTGTGCTGACGGGAGGTTCGCTCAGCTCTTGCAACTTGAAAATGAGTTGATGCAACGGAGTACTTGGATTCATCTCGCCGTCCAGGTCCGCATCGACCAGTGACTTCGCACCATGGATGCATGGCTTTATCAAGCACAGGTAAGAGTTGCTCAAACAGCTTATCTACATCACTCTTGCCGGAACCCGCCTCACAACGCCGTGATGTTCTACTGTGCCGGAGGCACCGTGCCACGCAGACCGGCACGCATGATGGCGCGATCGAGTTCGCCGTTGCGCCGGACTTCCTCGGTGAAGGCCCGCAGGTACGGCATGCCGCCGGCACGGCCCTTGGGGATGGCGGGGGCGAGATGTTCGCTGCCCCAGCCGCCCTCGAGCACGCGCGCGCCAGGCACTCGTTGGGCCAGTTCGAACAAGATGCCCTTGTTGGTGGCGAATGCGTCGATCTCCCGAGCCTGCAGCGCTGAGCGCGCCGCCTCCAGCGTCGGGAAGCTACGCAGCTTCGCCTCCTTCAGGCGACCTCCGAGCACCCGCTCCGAGGAACTGCCCTGGCTGACGCCAACGGTCACACCTGGCTGGTCCAAGCGCTCGATCGCCGTGACGCGCGGCACGGAGGGCACCAGCACACCGAGTTCCAGGTCCACCAGTGTGGGCGCGAAATCCACCACGCGCGCACGCTCGGTCGTTGCGTTGGTGACCGTGAGATCGGCATCTCCCCGCTGCAGCGCCGCCAGTGCCTCCGCAAGACGCGGATAAACAGCGATCTGCGCGGGCACGCCGAGGCGGGCCGCCAGGGCGCGGCCGAGGTCGACGCTGACCCCCCGCATGCTCTCAGGCGGTGCCTGTTCCACCAGCGACGTGGGACTGCCGGGATAGACTGCGACGCGCAGCGTTCCCGTCGGCGCAAGCGCTTCACGCGCGGCAGCGGGCACCCCCGGCACCGGAGCGGTGGCGCAGCCGCCAAGAGAGGCGCCGACGGCCAGCACAGCCACCAGCAGACGCCGGCGGGAACGAACGAGAGCATCAGGGCTGAACATGAGGCGCCTGCGGGCTAGAAGGAATGCCTGATGCCGACGCTCACGCCGTTSGAYGTGGACTTGTTGCCGGCGCCCAGGTAATTGCCTTTCCARTTCGTCGTGTCGAGCTCCAGGAACACCCTGCTGCGCCGGGAGAACTTGTACTCCATGAAGGCAAGGAGGCGATTGAAACCGTCGTCCGCCTGCGCGGTTCTGCTGCGGTCCACCTTGTAGTAGCCTGCAAGCACGTCCACGGCGGGCGTGAYCGCGTAATTGRCGCCGGYGGAGAGCAGCCGATTCCKGGTCACCGCCGTCGCCGACGTTTCACCCCGGTTGTAGCCGGCGTTGGCCATCACGCGCAGCGASGGCAGYGCAAGCCAGCTGGCGCCCAGGTTYGCGGCCCGCAGTTCACGGTTGTTCGCGTCCCTGAACTGGGTGTAAGCGCYGGTGGCAGARAATGCGCTGCTAAKGTAGTCCAGCCCCAGACCGGTCGAGTTCTGCTTCGAMGTGTCCCCTGCCGTCTCGCCAAAGCTGTACATGGCGCGCGCCACCACAGGCCCGAAAGGCRTTGAATACTTGACGGAATTGTTGACGCGGTTGGATGAACCGGTGGAGTTCGTGGTGCCGAACTCGATGCCCAGCTGGTGCCCCGTGAGACTGGTCACTTGAATGTTGGGGTTCAGACCGGCAAAGCGCAGGCCAATCGGATCGACCACGCCGACGGAATCTGCGACCAGTGTGTTCTGGCGGCCGGCCGTCACGGTGCCCCAGCTGCCACTTAACCCAATGATGGATGCGCGATCGAAGAACGTRGTGGCGTTGGCGGACGYGCCCGTGTCGACGTTGATGCCGGATTCCACGTTGAAGAGCGCCCGCAGGCCGCCGCCCAGGTCCTCGGACCCGCGCAGGCCCCAGCGGCTGGTCGRACCGACGCCGCTGGCCACCGTCGTCGTGTTCAGCGGGGAGCGCGCRTACGTGCTCGTGARYCCTGTCTGGTRGCGCACCGATGTATCAAGGATGCCGTACAGCGTGACGCTGCTGGTTTGCGCCATCGCRGAAAAKCCCGCGCAAAGGCCGGCGGCAACGGCCAGTTTTTTCATCTTCATCTTCATCTTCATTTYTGTCTCCTCGTTTATTGGACTTGTAAAARGGTTGGGGGTTATTGACGTGGCACCTTGGCGCGCACGATCACGTCTGACCATCGRCGGATCTCGGACGCCAGCAGATCACGCAGCTGCTCGGGCGTGCCTCCTCGGGGCGTGACATTCAGCCCRGCGAGCTGTTTGCGYACACCGGGATCGGCAAGGACCTTGTTCACTTCCCGATTGAGCATGGCGATCACCTGCGGCGGCGTGCGCGCTGGCGCCGCCAGCGCATTCCAGGAGGCGACGTCGAAACCAGGCACGCCGCTCTGCGCCATCGTCGGCACATCGGGCAAGGCTGACGCTCGCTGCGCCCCCATCACGGCCAGCGGCCGCA
>NZ_JBFUJO010000047.1:0-16375 GCF_056401355.1 Polaromonas sp. P4_F4
GCGTGAGTTTCCTGCGCCTGATCTCTCCGGTCTCCGGCTCGATCCAGTGCACCTGGAACACATTCTTTGCGATGTCGACACCGTAAGTTGTAGCATTCATGGCGGGACCTCCGTCTGAAGTGGTTGGTAAGAACTCCACTTTGGCACTCGATGCCGTTCGATGCGAGGTCCCACCCCCGGTTCGATTGCGGCGCCGAAATCAAAGAGGAAGGCGTCCATACCAATCTCGGTCCAGGCGGGGTCTCGCTCGAACTCGCTGCGCTCAGACAATCGCGATCCCTGATCCGCCTGGCCCTGYGCTCCTCGGCGCAGACARAAGGGGGGTGCAGGTACGGATGCGGGTTCGGGGTCAGCCCCCACCCCAACCCTCCCCCAGCGGGGGAGGGAGTGAGGCATCGGTGTAGTTTTTTTGTCTTTTGACTTTCCCCCCAAACCCGTCCTGGCTGGGCCTGTGCTGCGCCAGAAAAGCGGGATCAGGGCCGCGCGCTGTTTGAGCCGCAGGCGAGTTTGCGCGGACCCCCGCTTTTCTGGCGCAGCGCAGGTTGCCCGTAGCGCAGCGAAGGGACCCAGACTGCGGGTCGCCTTTCTTTTCCTTAGGTTTCTTTGGCGACGCAAAGAAAAGTAAGTCGCCCGCCGGGGCGAGACCCGGCATGCCCGTAAACAGCGCAGCTTGACCTTACCAGCGGCATCAAGACGGAGGCGCAAAAAAATACATCAACCGGCGTTTTGAGCTGCAACAGTGATGACTTTGACGCTGGGTCTCAATAATGAGGGATGCAATTTGCTATTAAGAACACAGCAAATAAGAAGACCTGCGCACCTTGCGCACACGGGCCTGGTTGAGCGCAGAAAACTTAATCTTCCAGTTCAGCCTTCGCCATCTCCACATCCAGCCGTTCGCTGGCATCCATCGGCTTGCTGGCCGCCGCCTGCTCATACAGCTTCGTCGCCTCCGCCATTCTCTTGTCGCCTTCGAGCATGACCAGGCCGTTGGCATATTCGACCATGGCAATCGCGGAGCCGGGGTTCAGTTTCAGCGCGTCCTTGTACAGCACCAGGCCAACGTCCTTTTTGGCGCCGTAGGTCATGCCACCTATCAGCGAGCCCACCTTGTCGATCACTTCGGCATGAAAAGCCGCCAGCGCGATATGGGCATCGGCATGCTTGGGTTGCAGCTTGATGGCTTGCTCCAGCGCATGCTTGACCTTGCTGCCCAGGCCCTGCGCCAGCGCCTTGGCCACGCTGATGCCCTGGCTGTAGCGCCCGAGGGCATAGGCCTGCCAGTACCAGGCATTGGGATTTTTGGGGGCGGCCGCCTGCTGCGCCTCGGCGCGCGCGGCGACTTCCATGAACAGCTCGAGCTTGGTCTTTTCTTTGGTTTCGAGGTAGTTGGCATAAATGCTGGTGGCCTTGTTGGCGACCGTGAGGCCGTGGCCACCAGCCTTGACGCCGGCCTCGGCTGCCTTTAGAAACTCGCCATTGTGAAAAAGTACCCAGGCCTCCAGCACATCCGCCTCTTGGGGCAGGGGCTCGCAGTCCCCCTGGTGCAGTCGGGCCCAGTTCTTTTTCAGGCTGGCGGCATTCAACGTGTAGTCGCCAGCGTGTGGAAAAGCGGTCCATTTGGCCATCGTGTTATCTCCTTGATTAACGTTGTTGGTGTTATGGGTGAGGAAAGCGAAATTGGGAAGTGGAAGTGGGAAGTTGGGGGCGGGCAGTGGTTGGCAGGGCTCACGCCGGGGTGTTGTAGGCGCCTATCAGGGCCTGCAGGTGGGCGCGCTGGCCCTGTTCGAGGTAAGGAATCAGCAGGTTCAGCACGTGGTGCGCACCGCGCAGCAGCGCGGCCTGCGCATTGCCCGGCTCCAGGGCGTTGCGCGGGTCGCGCACGTACTCGAAGCTGAGCCAGTAGGTCAGCACCACCACCATGCTGGTGGCCGTGGCTTCCACCTCGCGCGAATCAATCGTCACGGCGCCGGCGCGGCTCATGCCGTCTAGGAGGGCCTTGACAGCGCGGGTCTTGTTTTTGAGCACCCATTGAAAGTGGGTTTCCAGCCGGCGGTTTTTGCTCAACAGGTCGTTGAGGTCGCGGTACAAAAAGCGGTATTGCCAGATCAATTCAAACAGCGTGTGCATGAAAAACCAGGCGTCTTCGACATTGCGCACGCCGTCGCTGGCATTCAGGAGCTCGGTCAACGAGCGCTCGTAGCGGTCAAACAGGGAGTTGATCAGCTCGTCTTTGGCGGGGTAGTGATAGTAGAGATTGCCGGGGCTGATGCTGAGTTCGGCAGAAATCAGCGTGGTCGAGACATTGGGCTCGCCAAAGCGATTGAACAGGTCCAGTGTGACCTCCAAAATCCGCTCTGCAGTACGGCGCGGCGCTTTTTTCGCCATAAATTGTCTACCTCGTTTTGTTCTGTACTCTAACCCAGAGCCCCCCGGCGCGGAACTGGGGAAGTCCAGCGGCAAAGCCTGCTGACGGGCGGCCGATCATACAGCCATGTAGCCGTGCATGGCTCAACCCCATACCCTTCAGTTAACTGTTCGCCGGACAGGCGTAAAAAAAGGGACGCGCGTCCCTTTTTCCAAAGCGCCGAATGCGCCGGGTGCTCAAGCGGATTTGCGTGCGGCGGGGCGCTTGGCGGCCGCGGGCTTGGCTGCTGTGCTGGCCGGTTTTTTGGCCGCAGGTTTTTCAGCTGTCCTGGCAACAGGTGCCTTGCCGTACATTTTCTGCATGTTCTTGTTGAGCTCGTCAATGCGCGCAGCCAGGGCGTCCACGTCCTTCGCAGACGGCACGCCGAGCTTGTTCAGGGCTTTGGCCACGCGCTCTTCAAAAATATTCTCCAGCTTGTCCCACTGATGGCCGGCCTTGGACTGGATGTCGGTGGCCATGTTGGTCATTTTGCTGGTGGCTTCAGAAATCTTTTCTTCAGCAGCCGCCTGCGTTTTGCGCTGGATGGTCAGGCCTTCCTTGACCAGGGTCTCAAACACTTTTCCGCCTTCTTCCTGGGCCTTGGAGAAAGCCCCCAGCCCGGCCAGCCAGATTTGCTGGGCGGACTCCTTGACGGCGCTGGCCAATGGAGGAGCCGCTTTTTTGTCGGCACTCATTTTTTGCAGTTTCTTGACCATGATTGTCTCCATGCTGATGGTGGATAGGAGGTGCTGCGCGGTGGGTGTACTGCGCACGCAGCAAATATAAGGCCTTCAGGTGCCGGTGTTTAGATGCCGGGTTCTAGAAAACCAAAAAAGCTCAAAGCCCCCGCACCGGGACGCGGGTTTCTGCTGAATGGCGACTACCATGGCTTGGGCAAGAATCGGCTTTCTGACCGCCGGTTCAGCACGCGTCAGCACAAGACACAAGGACAATCTCAATGCATTATTTCGTCACGGGAGCCACTGGCTTCATTGGTAAACGCCTGGTTAAAAAACTCCTGGAACGAAAAGGCAGCACCGTTCATTTCCTGATCCGCCAGGAAAGCGCTGGCAAATTGGCCGCACTCAGGGAGTACTGGGGCGTGAGTGCCAGCCGGGCGGTCGCCGTGCATGGCGACCTGACCAGCAAAAAGCTCGGAGTCAGCAGCGAAGACATCAAACAACTCAAGGGACGGGTGAGTCATTTTTATCACCTGGCGGCGGTGTACGACCTGGACGCCGATGAAGAAAGCCAGATCGCCGTCAACATTGACGGCACACGCAATACCGTCGAATTCGCCAAGGCCATCGAGGCGGGCCACTTTCATCATGTGAGCTCCATCGCGGCGGCAGGCCTGTATGAGGGCGTGTTCCGCGAGGACATGTTTGAGGAGGCCGAAAACTACGAGCATCCGTATTTCATGACCAAGCACGAGAGCGAAAAAATCGTGCGCAAGGAGTGCAAGGTGCCCTGGACGGTGTTTCGGCCGGCCATGGTGGTGGGCGACAGCACCACCGGGGAAATGGACAAGATTGACGGCCCTTACTATTTCTTCAAGCTGATCCAGCGCATGCGGCAACTGCTGCCGCCCTGGATGCCGGCCGTGGGGCTGGAGGGGGGGCGCGTCAACATTGTTCCGGTCGACTTCGTGGTCGACGCACTGGACCACATCAGCCACCTTCCCAAAGACAAGGGTGACATTGCCAAAAAATGCTTCCACCTGGTGGATCCGGTGGGCTACCGCGTCGGCGATGTGCTTGACATCTTCAGTCGGGCCGCCCACGCACCGAAGATGAACCTGTTCGTCAATGCCGCCCTGCTGGGCTTCATTCCGCGCGGCGTCAAGAAAAGCCTGATGGCGCTGGCACCGGTGCGCCGCGTGCGCGCCGCCATCATGGCCGACCTTGGCCTGCCCGAGGACATGCTGACCTTCGTGAACTACCCGACCCGGTTTGACTGCCGGGGCACCATGGCGGCGCTCAAGGGTTCAGGTGTTGAATGCCCCAACCTCAAGGACTACGCCTGGCGCTTATGGGATTACTGGGAGCGCCACCTCGACCCCGACCTGCACATTGACCGCACGCTCAAGGGCACGGTCGGCGGCAAGGTGGTGCTGATTACCGGCGGCTCTTCAGGCATTGGCCTGGCGGCAGCGCACAAATTTGCCGAGGCCGGCGCCATCACCGTCATCTGCGGCCGCGACCAGGACAAGCTGGATGTTGCCTGCAAGGAAGCGAAAGCCAAAGGCTACAGCTTTGTCGCTTACCCGGCCGATATTGCCGACATGGCGGACTGCGACCGCTTCCTCAAGGAGCTGATCGCCAAGCACGGCGGCGTCGATTTCCTGATCAACAACGCCGGGCGCTCGATTCGCCGAGCCATTGAGGCCAGTTACGACCGTTTCCATGATTTCGAGCGCACCATGCAGCTCAATTATTTTGGCTGCCTGCGCGTGACCATGGGCCTGCTGCCCGGCATGGCGGCCAAACGCAAGGGCCATGTGGTCAACATCAGCTCCATCGGCGTGCTGACCAATGCGCCGCGTTTTTCGGCCTACGTGGCCTCCAAAGCCGCGCTGGACGCCTGGACGCGCTGCGCCTCCAGCGAGTTCTCCGACCTGGGCATCGGCTTTACCACCATCAACATGCCGCTGGTGCGCACGCCCATGATTGCGCCCACCAACCTCTACAACAACGTGCCCACCCTCTCGCCCGAAGAGGCCGCCGACATGATCGCGCAGGCCTGCATCTTCAAGCCGGTGCGCATTGCCACCCGCCTGGGCATTACCGGCCAGGTCATGCACGCGCTGGTGCCGCGCATCGCCCAGATTGCCATGAACACCAGCTTCCGCATGTTCCCTGACTCATCGGCCGCCAAGGGAGAGAAGGGCGGGAAGGGTGAAAAGAGCGCCAAGCCGCAGCTGTCGGCCGAGGCAGTGGCCATGCAGGAGATGATGCGCGGGATTCATTTTTGATCGGAGCGTTTGTGGCCGGTAGCTGACGAGCGGACCGTGCTCGGTCGCTGGTGGTCAGCTGCGATATCCCCCTGACTGATGGCCGGTTTCAGGACCCCGGCTGGGCAACGACGCCCTCCCACGTAACCATTCATCATGGCAGGCGCTGAAGTGTTTTCGCGCTGCATGGTTGGCCTCTTAAATCTGACTCAATGTCAAACACTTTCAGTAACGGTGTGTTAGTGGGAAATTGTGATTATTTACAATTAAAAGCCAAAGTGTAAGACYGGATTTACAAATGAAGCCAATGAATGTAATGGGATAATTTAAGCCTAGCGGGGTGAGTGCCCCGCACGTCTTCAAATCGATTCCCATTAAAGGCTCGCATGATTTTCGTTACCGGAGGCGCCGGCTTTATTGGTGCCAATTTTGTTCTTGACTGGTTCGCACAAACCGATGAGCCTGTGGTCAACATCGACAACCTGACCTACGCGGGCAACCTTGAAAACCTCTCCTCCTTGCAGGCTGACGCGCGCCACGTCTTTGTCAAGGGCGACATCGGCGACTCCGCGTTGGCTGCCCGCCTGCTGGCCACCCACCAGCCCCGGGCCATCATCAACTTTGCGGCCGAGTCGCATGTAGACCGTTCCATTCACGGGCCCGAAGACTTCATCCAGACCAATATCGTCGGCACGTTCCGCCTGCTGGAGGCCGTGAGGGCGTATTGGGGCGGCTTGCAAGGTGATGCCAAAGCGGGCTTTCGTTTTTTGCATGTCTCAACCGACGAGGTCTATGGCTCGCTCGCGCCAGCGGACGCCGCCTTCACGGAAACGCACCGCTACGAGCCCAACAGCCCCTATTCGGCCAGCAAGGCCGCCAGCGACCACCTGGTGCGCGCCTACCACCACACCTATGGCCTGCCGGTGCTCACCACCAACTGCAGCAACAACTACGGCCCCTACCATTTCCCCGAGAAGCTCATCCCCCTGATGATCGTCAATGCCCTGGCCGGCAAGCCCCTGCCGGTGTACGGTGACGGCATGCAGGTGCGCGACTGGCTCTATGTGAAAGACCACTGCAGCGCCATTCGCCGCGTGCTGGAAGCCGGCAAAACCGGCGAGGTCTACAACGTGGGCGGCTGGAACGAAAAGCCCAACATCGAGATCGTCAACATCGTGTGTGCACTGCTTGACGAATTGCGACCCCGCGCCGACGACAAAAACTACCGCGAGCAAATCACCTACGTCAAAGACCGCCCCGGCCACGACCGCCGCTACGCCATAGACGCCAGCAAAATCCAGCGCGAACTAGGCTGGAAGCCGGCTGAAACCTTTGAGACCGGTATCCGCAAAACCGTGCAGTGGTACCTGGCCAACCCCGAGTGGGTGGCCCATGTGCAAAGCGGGGCCTACCGCGAATGGACAGCGAAACAGTACGAGTACGGGCAAACCCAAAAGGCTGCGGCTTGAAAATCCTGCTCTTCGGCAAAAACGGCCAGGTCGGCTGGGAACTGCAGCGCAGTCTGGCTCCTTTGGGTGAGCTGACGGCGCTGGACCGTCACAGCACAGACCTGTGCGGCGACCTCGGCAACCTGCAGGGTCTGGCCGCCACGGTGCAACAGCTACGGCCCGACGTCATCGTCAACGCCGCAGCCCACACTGCTGTAGACAAGGCTGAAAGTGAGCCTGCACTCGCGCGCACGCTCAATGCGCTGGCCCCCAGCGTGTTGGCACAGGAGGCTGCCAGGCTCGGCGCGCTGCTGGTGCACTACAGCACCGACTACGTATTTGACGGCAGCGGCACCCGCCCGTGGACAGAGGCCGACGCCCCGGCGCCGCTCAGCGTTTATGGCCAGTCCAAGCTTGAAGGCGAGCAGCTCATCCAGGCGGCCGGCCCGCGCCACCTGATCTTTCGCACCAGCTGGGTCTATGCCGCGCGCGGCGGCAACTTCGCCAAAACCATGCTGCGCCTGGCGCAGGAGCGCGAACGCCTCACGGTGATCAATGACCAGTTTGGCACCCCCACCGGCGCCGAGTTGCTGGCCGACGTAACAGCCCACGCCATTCGCCAGGTGCTGCAGCGCCCCGCCGATGCCGGCCTTTATCACCTGGTGGCCGGCGGCGAAACCAGCTGGCATGGCTATGCAAAACACGTCCTGGCCCAGGCAGAACGGAGCCAGGAGCATGGGAAGTCAGCCCTAAAAATAATAGCTAAAGCAGTAGACCCCGTTCCCACCAACGCTTTCCCGACACCCGCCAAACGGCCCCACAACTCTCGGCTGGACACCACCAGGCTGCAAACCACCTTTGGCCTGACCCTGCCACCGTGGCGGCAGGGTGTGGACCGCATGTTGAATGAGGTTTTGACTCGATGAGCTTATTTTTGTCATCATTTGATGCTATTATTGATGCTTGAAGGGGTTTTTCATGCGCACCACCATCAATCTTGACGATGAGTTGCTGGCCCAAGCCCAACTCATGAGCGGCTTAACGGAGCGCACCCAGTTATTGCGCGAAGCGCTGCTGGCGCTGGTGCAGCGCGAGAGCGCTCGTCGCCTCGCCAGGCTGGGCGGCACGCAAGCCCAGTTGCAGCCTATTCCTCGCCGGCAGGATGCCTCTGGATGATCTGCGCATGATGCTGGTAGACACGTCGGTTTGGGTGGACCATTTCAGGCAGGGCGACGCTGCGTTGGCTGCTGCCCTCGAGGCCGGGCAAGTCTGGATGCACTCATTTGTGTTGGGTGAACTGGCTTGCGGCAATTTAAAGGCGCGCGGCGAGGTGCTGGGTCTGCTGCAGGCGCTCCCCTCCATGACCCTGAGCACTGACAAGGAAGTGCTATTTTTTATCGACCAGCATCAATTGATGGGGCGGGGCATTGGTTACATAGACGCGCATCTGCTCGCCTCTGCCCGAATGGGTGGCGCCATGCTCTGGACGAGAGACAAGAGGCTGAACATCGTGGCAACTGAACTGGGCCTGGCGTATGCCCCGGCGCAACACTAAATGCGCAGCATTACATCGACAACATTGAATCAGGGACGCACAGCAAATATGACACAACGCAAAGGCATCATCCTCGCCGGCGGCTCCGGCACCCGCCTGCACCCGGCCACATTGGCCCTCAGCAAACAGCTGCTGCCGGTGTATGACAAGCCCATGATTTACTACCCGCTGAGCACTCTCATGCTTGCGGGCATGCGCGACATCCTCGTCATCAGTACCCCCCAAGACACGCCGCGCTTTCAACAGTTGCTGGGCGACGGCAGCCAGTGGGGCCTGAACCTGCAATATGCCGTGCAGCCCAGCCCTGATGGCTTGGCGCAGGCCTTCATCATTGGCGAGCAGTTTGTGGGCAACGTTCCAAGTGCCCTGGTGCTGGGCGACAACATCTTTCATGGCCACGATATTGCTCAGCTGCTGGCCGGTGCCGATGCGCAGGCCAGCGGTGCCACCGTATTTGCCTACCATGTGACCGACCCTGAGCGCTACGGCGTGGTGGCGTTTGACGCTCAAGGCAAGGCCAGCAGCATTGAAGAAAAACCCACCCACCCCAAKAGCAGCTATGCCGTCACTGGCCTGTATTTTTACGACAATCAGGTCGTAGATATCGCCAAGGCTGTCAGGCCCAGCTCTCGTGGCGAGCTGGAAATCACCGCCGTTAACCAAGCTTACCTGGAGCAAGGGCAGCTCAATGTGCAGATCATGCAGCGCGGCTACGCCTGGCTGGACACCGGCACGCACGACAGTCTGCTTGAGGCCAGTCAGTTCATCGCCACACTGGAGCACCGCCAAGGCTTGAAGATTGCCTGCCCCGAAGAGATTGCCTGGCGCAATGGCTTCATAAGCACCGAACAGTTTGAAAAGCTTGCCCAGCCATTGGCCAAAAATGGTTACGGCCAGTACATGCTGCGTCTGTTGAAGGAAGAGATCCAGAAATGAAAGTCACGGCCACCACGATCCCAGACGTACTCATCATTGAGCCCAAAGTTTTTGGAGATGAGCGAGGTTTCTTTTTCGAGAGCTTCAACCACGCGAAATTTGAAGCTGCCGTTGGCAGGCAAATCAGCTTTGTCCAAGACAATCATTCCCGTTCCGCTAAAAACGTGCTGCGCGGCTTGCATTACCAAATCCAGCAACCCCAAGGCAAGCTGGTGCGCGTGGTGCAAGGTGAGGTGTTTGACGTGGCGGTAGACATCCGCAAGTCGTCACCCACCTTCGGGCAGTGGGTGGGTGAAATCCTATCGGCAGACAACAAACGCCAGCTATGGGTGCCTGAAGGCTTCGCGCATGGTTTTGTCGTCATTTCTGACACTGCCGAGTTTCTGTACAAAACCACCGACTACTACGCCCCCCAGTTTGAGCGCAGCATTGCCTGGAACGACCCCACCCTAGGCATCCAATGGCCCATTCAGGGCGAACCTGCCTTATCCGCAAAAGACGAACAGGCGAAGCTGCTCGCAGACGCGGAGCACTTCACATGACATCCCCACTCCCCACTAACCACTCCCCCCTAACCACGCACCAGGGAATCAACCCCCACGCCGCCCAGCCCACCTCCCTGGTGGCGCTGGTCAAAAGCCTCTGGCGCAACCGTCAGCTCATCGTGCAAATGACCAAGCGCGAAGTGGTGGGCCGCTACAAAGGCTCGGCCATGGGGCTGGCCTGGTCGTTCTTCAATCCTGTGTTCATGTTGGTGGTGTACACGTTTGTCTTTTCGGAGATTTTCAAATCCCGCTGGGGTGGGCTTGGTGGCGACGACAGCAAAACGCAATTCGCTGTAGTGCTTTTTGTGGGAATGATCGTGCTCAGCCTGTTCAGTGAGGTGCTCAACCGCGCACCTGGGCTGATTATTTCCAACGTCAATTACGTCAAAAAAGTGGTGTTTCCTATTGAAATACTGCCAGTGATTGCTATGGGCGCTGCGCTCTTTCACAGTCTCATTAGTCTGGGAGTGCTGCTCGCCGCCTTCGCACTTTTTAACGGCTACCTGCATTGGACGGCGATATTCACGCCCATGGTCTTGCTTCCGCTGGTGATCCTCACAACCGGTCTGGCGTGGATGCTCGCATCCTTGGGCGTATTTCTGCGCGACGTCGGGCAAACCATTGGCATCATCACCACTGTCTTGATGTTTCTCTCTCCGGTTTTTTACCCGGTAAATGCGGTGCCAGAAAGGTTCCGCCCATTCATCATGGCAAATCCGCTTACATTCGTTATCGAACAAGCGCGTGAAGTGCTGATCTGGGGACATTTGCCGAATTGGCTGGGTTTGGGGGCGTACACCCTGGCTGCTTTTGCCATTGCTTGGGCAGGCTACGTGTGGTTCCAAAAAACCAGGAAGGGGTTTGCCGATGTCCTCTAACGATATCGCCATCCGTGTCGCCAATCTCAGCAAGTGCTACGAGATTTACAACGCCCCGCGCGATCGGCTTAAGCAATTTGTCGCCCCTCGTCTGCAGAGGTTAGCCGGAAAATCACCCAAGCAATACTTCCGCGAATTCTGGGCGCTCCAAGATGTGTCATTCGAAGTTAAGACAGGTCAGACTGTCGGTATCATCGGACGAAACGGCTCAGGTAAATCTACACTGCTGCAAATGATTTGCGGCACGCTTTCGCCCAGCAATGGCAGTGTACAAACCAATGGTCGCGTGGCTGCTCTGCTTGAACTGGGCTCTGGGTTCAATCCCGAATTCACGGGGCGCGAAAATGTTTACATGAATGCCTCTGTGCTGGGCTTGAGTAATGAAGAAATAAGTGCCCGCTTTGATGATATTGTTGATTTCGCCGACATTGACGACTTTATTGAGCAGCCAGTAAAAACCTATTCTAGCGGGATGATGGTGCGGTTGGCATTTGCCGTCATTGCACACATCGATGCAGATATTCTTGTGATCGATGAGGCTTTGGCCGTAGGCGATACATTTTTCACTCAAAAATGTATGCGTTTTCTACGGGAATTTATGCGAAGCGGCACTGTATTATTTGTCAGTCATGATACTGCTAGCATCAAAAGTCTTTGCACGCATGTGATATGGCTAGAACATGGCAATGTCATACAGGAAGGTTCACCAAAAGAGGTGTGCGAGTCGTACCTTGAGGCTTCATATGAGGCGCAAGCTAAGAGTACTACCAAGCAGGCTATCAAAAAGCTCGAGTCAACGATATCTCTGGGCGACCGGCCTCTTGAACCTATCCCTCAATCCAAGTTGCCCAACGATATACGGGTATTCAATTTCAATCCTGATGCCGCATCATTTGGTAAAGGTGGTGCAACTATTAGTGGCGTGTATTTGTTGGATGAGAATTCCAACTCATTATCTTGGATAGATGGTGGAGAAACGGTAATTTTGAAAATCGAGGCGCAAGTGCATCGTGAGCTTGACTCGCCAATCTTGGGTTTTTTCATCAAGGATCGCTTAGGGCAAATGCTTTTTGGAGACAATACCTATTTGGCCTACAGGGAAAGCCCAATGATTTGCTCTGCTGATGACGAGCTAAGAGCAACCTTTACGTTTAGAATGCCGCTGCTCCCAGCAGGGGACTACAGTGTGACTGTGGCAATAGCCACTGGTACGTCACAAAACCATGAGCAACAGCACTGGATTCACGACGCGATAATATTCAAGTCGGATTCTGATAGGGTTTCCAATGGATTGATCGGCATCCCTATGCTGAAGCTGGAATTAGAAATATCTCATGCAAAGGAAATATCATGACAAATCATCTTTATCTTGACCTATTGAAGAACGTATTAACTGATCAAATTAACCATCCGTCAGAGGCCCGACTTGATGGAACAGATTGGCCGGAAAATGGTTTTACCATGATTGGGTTAAAGCGTCTAAATAACATTCAGATGTGCGCCTCAGAGATCATAGAGAAAAATATCGAAGGGGATTTTTTGGAGGCGGGTGTTTGGAAAGGTGGGGCATCGATGTTCATGCGAGCCATTCTTAAATGTTTCGAAATTCGCGATAGGACCGTATGGCTGGCAGATTCTTTCAAAGGACTTCCCCCTCCCAAACATGAGTATCCAGCTGACAAAGATGATACGCACTATCAATTCGAAAAACTGGCAATATCTCTTGAGCAAGTAAAGCGAAATTTTCAAACCTTTGACTTATTAGATGACCAGGTTAAATTCATAGAAGGATGGTTTCATGAAACCTTATTTACTGCACCGGTAGGTAAAATCTCCTTGCTTCGGCTTGACGGTGACATGTATGAATCTACCTACGTAAGTTTAGATGCTTTATATCATAAGGTCAGTGTTGGCGGATTTGTCATCATCGACGACTATGGATATATAGAAAGCTGTAGGCAGGCAGTACATGATTTTCTGGATAAAAACTCTTTAAAACCATCAATTCAAAAAATTGATTGGACAGGAGTGTATTGGAGAAAAGAATAAAAATGAAAAGTTATCAGAATTATGAGAGAACTATCCATGCCGATGTGGAGGAGTCTCTTTCCAAAATCGTCGATAAGATCTCTCCTAATTCAGTTGTCCTGGATGTCGGCTGTGGCCCTGGAATGCTTGGATCGTACCTGTCTGAAGTTAAGGGATGTATTGTTGATGGTGTTGATTCTGATGAGGCTGCAATTGAAATCTGTCGCTCCAGATATAGATTCACGGCAGTAAAAAATCTGGAGTCAGAATCACTGACAAATGTATTTCAGCCCGAGACATATGACTACATTATTGTTGCGGATGTGCTCGAGCATTTGGCTAATCCAGATCGACTGCTTTCAGAGTTGCGGAAACTTGTCAAGCCGCACGGCACGATTATTTTTTCCGTGCCTAACATTACCCATGTTGCTGTAGGGCTTGAGTTGCTTTTTGGCTATTTTGAATACAGTCAAAATGGTTTATTCGATAATACGCACCTCAGATTCTATTCTAGACAAAGTCTCTTGGATAAACTACAAGCCTTCGGCCTACATGCTTGGGAGGTTGATACTGTCCAAAAAGAAATTGAAGAGACGGAGTTTTCAGATCGTATCTCAAAGCTTTTTCCAACCCGTTGGACGAGTGCACTAATTGCTAGTCGTGAGGACGCGCTAACCTATCAGTGGTTGCTATCGACAAGAGTTTACCCAAAAGATATTCAGAAAAACACCGAGCCTGGGTCGCCTTGTATCCGTAATCCATCGCTCCTATTTACTACGGAATTGTACTGGACTGACAGGGGTAGCCCATCCATAACAGAGAATAATAAATTAGTCGGGCGCTTGATTAGTAGAAATGAAGATTTAACAATTATAGATTTTCATTTCTCAGAATGTGGGGGTATCAATGGCCTGCAACAGATCAGGATTGATCCAGTCTCTGAGCAAAAACATTTCCTGATCGTTAATGCTGAAATATTGACGGAGGAAGACAAAGTGGTTTGGCGAGGGCAACCTCAAGTTGATGATGGCGGAGTTCACGGAGCAAGGTTAATTGTATTTGTTGACTCTGTCGGGTGTCTTTTTCAAGCAACCAACAACGATCCACAATGGCTTCCATCAATTGACAAGGAAATACTCGACCAAGTGACGGAGGGGTGGACTTTTAGGCTAACGCTTAAATCAGATGAAGCCCTATTTTATCTCGGTAATAAAAAGCTGATTGATCAAAGCCAATCATATGAAAATATCTTGACCGCGCGTGATCGAAAAATGGACGTTCTTCAGCAGCGGTTAAATGAATTACAGGTGTTATATAACGAGTCGCGCAATGAAAATCAAGCTTATCGAATATCCGCGTCTTGGAGGATCACTCGACCGTTGCGGAAAATCTCGCAATTGCGACGGCAAGCTGGGCGAATTATTCAGCTTTACCAAAGCCATCGGCAGGCACACCCGGGTGTGGATGGATTTTGGCGATTGGTGCGTAGAGGCGTAGATATAGCCCGAAAAGGTGATTTGTCAAAAGGATTGCAAACCAGTATCGCTCTGTACGAGCGAAGTCTAGCGACTGCATTGCAGTCGCCTTCGGCTTCGGTTCTGGTGCTGAATGACATTGTAGATAAGGCTGTTAAGTTGCCTGAAAATATAGCCGTTCACGCTCACATTTACTATCCGGATCTTGCAACTGAAATTAGATCTTATCTAGAAAATATCCCAATTAAATTTAAATTATATGTAACAACGGATGCCAGGGAAAAGGCAGAACTGGTTAAAGACGTCTTTTCAAAAATGAAAAATATATTGGCGTTGGATATTCGTATCGCGGAGAATCGTGGCAGGGATATTTTTCCTATGCTGGTGACGCTAGGGCCGGAACTTGCTGGGCATGAAATAGTGCTTCACATTCACACAAGGCGATCCCCACATAACACATGGGAGCTTGGAGGGTGGAGGCGGTATTTGATGGAATCGCTACTTGGTAGCCCTTCTCGCGTAACAGCGATCCTTCAGCAGTTCGTTAAAAATAAAAATCTGGGAATTCTCTTTCCTAATCCATACCATCCCTTAAAACGGCTTGTGAGAACCAGTGCCAATAGCCGTAATATTGAAAAACTTTTCAACCGTCTCAACAAGGCAAAAGCAGAGGTAGGTGAAATCGACCTTAACTACTTCCCTGTTGGAAGTATGTTTTGGTTTCGCGGTGAAGCAATTAAGTCTTTGGTCGGCATGCAGTTATCTGCAAAGGATTTTGAACCAGAAGAAGGTCAAGCTGATGCAACATTGGCGCATGCGATCGAAAGAATGTTTCCATACTTCGCGGGTGAAATGGACTTAATTACTAAGTCATATCTTCCAGATTCGTTTCTTTCGCAGCAATGTAGCGCACATCGAATTGATTTGTTTTACACCTACCTTAAAAACCGACTGATTTTAAATCCCATTATTATTTTTGATCACAATGGCGGAGGTGGGAGTAATAGCTATACCCGTGAATTAGTGAAAAGCATCCTTGCCGATGGTGGCTCGGCTCTAAGAGTTTATTGTTTTGACGCTGTTTGGTTTGTTCAATGGATTGGTGATGGTGACGGGATGCTCTTCTACACCCCTTCAATTGAAGAATTGTTCGAAAGCCTCTCTGTTTCGCGCGGCACAAGCATTATTCTAAATTCCTTGTATGGTTATCCAGATATCAAAGGAGCCGCTTCAAATATTGTTGGCCTTGCTCGGTCCTTGGGCGCATCATTAGATTTCAAAATACATGATTTTTATGCCTTGTGTTCGTCGCCACACCTCTCAGATTTTGAAGGTAAATATTGTGGCGTACCACAGGATCCTGCAGTGTGTGGCCGTTGCCTTAAAAAGAACGTAGGCTGGTACCATGACTGGTATCCTGAGGAAAATAGACCAGTTGATATAGCAGAGTGGCGTAAGCCCTTCGCTGCACTTTTTGAAGCAGCAAATACAGTAACTTTTTTTGACCCATCGTCAGTGGAAATCGTTCGAAAAGCTTTTTATCTGGAAGATAGTAAAATTAAAATAATACCTCATGCTATCGATTACTTTAAATGCAACACTACGTTGGATGTAGCAGGGCCTTTGCATATTGGTATATTAGGCACGCTGTCCCACCCTAAAGGTGCAAACATAGTTAAAGCACTTTATGATTACATCGAAGAGCAAGGTACTTACATACCAATCACGCTTGTGGGGCCTAGCTTTGTAGATACTCCAATAGGAATTAAGGTTCTTGGTAGTTACACGCCAAACGAACTGCCGTCAATTATAGATAGCCAAGGTATTAATGTAATTCTGATGCCTTCAATTGTTCCGGAAACGTTCAGTTATACAATTTCCGAGGCTATGAAAATGGAGCTACCGATCGTTGCATTCGATATTGGGGCACAGGGCAACCGTGTCAAGCGATATCAGTTTGGAAAAGTTATTCCACTGGGCTCATCGCCTGAATTGATACTATCGACCATTCAATCTGCCCTGGTAACGGCACAAGAGTTTAGAAAATAATGCTTGTTTACACATCAATCACGAAAAGCTATCTTCCCAAGGCGCGGGTTTTGGCGAAATCGGTCAAGCGTTTTCATCCGGACTGGACGTTCGTGTTGCTC
>NZ_JBFUJO010000048.1:0-14829 GCF_056401355.1 Polaromonas sp. P4_F4
CTTCAGCATAAGCGTTCGGAATAAACCATATGCACCCAACCACGGCATCGTTCTTAGTTGCCAACAGGCATTGGGCCCCTTGAGAAAAGCGTTGACGTATCACAGTCGACGGGCGATCCAGGCTGTTCAAAATGGGGGCGAATTCCGTTAGCAGATGAAATGAGAATTTCCTTCCTCGGGTGGACGGCAGGCGAGGTTGATCAGCCACAGGTTGGGCTACAAAGAAGTAATAATAAAAACCGAATTTACTATTAACACGGCGAAAAAGGCGATTCAGCAAATACAGGAACGTGGTTGACGGGCCCAATTCGCGAACCAAAAGTTTAAAACGGTGCCAGACGACGAGTCTCATTGCATATTAAACATTTCATTCTATCTTGAATTTTCGCCACAATTTCGCCCCTCAACGCTGTTGGGAAGGTCTGCACAACACCCACCAACGCGTGAGTTGAGCGTTATGAGATTCAGATAATAAATCTGCGCGGAACTTTCCCGAATTCCTGGGCAATCTTGCCGTGGTTAGCGGCAATTGCAGGCCTCTATGCGGCGCGCGTTCGTTCACTACAGGCACAACCATCCCTGTACTCCCTGACGGATCCTGCAAGGTGGGCAGCTCGGCTGCGCCAGCGGCCTTGCAGGTCCGTGCGACAGCGCTTCGCGACAGCCCCACCCGCTCGGCAATGCGCTCATAGGTCAGGCGCTGAGCCTGCGCAACGCTACGGTCCGCTCGATTTTGCTGGCGCAGCTGCGCTGCGGACCCAGGGGCCGGGAGCTGCTGCCAGAGAAGCCAGGGCGGCCTTCCTGGAAAGCGACGCTGCCACTTGCGGGCCGTGCGCGTGCTCAAGCCAGCGGCTGCGGCCGCTGGCTTGAGGCCAATCCGATCAATTTCACGAATCAAATTGGCTCGACCTTTGGGCGTAATTGAGGCATTCTTATGGATGTTCATCCGGGGAGTCCTGAAGAAAGTTGGGAGATGTCAGAACCTCCATCTTCCTTCGCCTCGGGTGATCAACCTATTGAAACATCACACCTAGACGATGAATCACCCCATTTGCACGCAAGTTGCATTCAATACACGACGAAAGTTCCTGCACTTCGCGTCGGCACCGCTCGGCTCGCTGTTGCTGGCGGCTTGCGGTCGTGGGGCTGCTGCCGCAGAAACCAAATTGCTACCAGTGCCACGCCCTCCTCTACCGCCTTCAAACGGCCCCTTGCCTGACTGGGTCGCCACCCTGCCGATCTGGCAGTGGCACCAGATTCCCAACACTGCGCTCTCCAGCGTCGATCCTTCCGAACGGCCCCTGGGCATCTCAGGTCCCAGCTCGAAGATTGACGCGTGGTGTGGTGCTTGCCTGAAGCGACGCGGCAGCGTTTATCTGCTCGGCGCGGCTGGGGGGCACGGCGACTACGCGGGTAATGAAGTCAATGCCCTGAAACTGAATGTACCCCGCCCCCGGTGGACTCAGTTGCGTGGCCCGACGCCGAACGCCGACATCATCAACGGCACACAGTTTTACCTCGACCGGCGGCCGTCAGCCACCCACACCTACTACGCAACACAGTTCATTGAGCCCCTGGATCGCATGATGGTGTTTAGCAGCCCCGGAGTGTCGGGGCCGTTTCCACCTGCCCCGAGCAATTTTCCATATGTGGGCGACAAGCGCTCATTCAGCTTCAACGTGGCGACGGGCGATTGGGACGCACCAGACTACGTGGCGCAGTTTCCGGGTACGGGTAGCTACATCGCGGCACTCTGTGTCAAGCACCCTTGGACCGATGATGTGTACTACTCCAAAAGCTATGGTTCCGGCTGGTATCGCTGGGCGAGCGCCACCAACACCTGGACGCGGCTGTCTGATGTAACCAGGGCGGGCTGGTATGCCGGTGCGGCCATCGACCCGCGTCGCAACCGCATACTCCTCGTCGGGGGATCCAGCGCGTCGCCTCCGGAAGTACGCCATCTCGATGGCGCACCAGTCATGATGGCATTTGCCGGGCTGGGGGCCGAGGCCTTGGCGCTGAGCGGCTACCCGGCGGTAATCTACGACGAAACCCTTGACCGCTATTTAGTCGCGTTCAATTCGGGGGCCTCCATCAAAATCTTGCGTGTGCATCCCGAAACCTGGTTTGTCGACGAACCCGCAATGGCAGGCATCGCACCAGCGGCACGAACGAACGGCCTTCAGAACGCAATGCAGTATGTTCCTGAACTCAGGGGCTTGGTGGTTGCAAACAAGCACAATGGCAACGTGTTCTTTGTCCGCACCGCAGCCTGATCCGCTCCATACACCCGGCTAAAACGCATGATTACCGTTGTCATTCCTTACTGCCAAAGATCGCCAGGTATTTTTGCCAAAGCGCTGTCCAGTATTGCAACCCAGCAGGGTTGTTCATTGCCGGTGCATGTGATAGTGGTGGACGACGCATCCCCAGCCCCGGCAGGCCCCGAGCTTGCCGCTGCGGCCCCCATGTGCAGGTTATTGTGCCGCCCAACGGTGGGCCCGGTGCTGCCCGCAACACCGGGCTKGACAACGCGCCACCCGGCACCCGGACATCGCGTTTCTGGATTGCTAAACCAGATGAAGAGCGCCAGTAAATTGGAAAGAGCTAAGCAGCAATCTACAGTATCTTTGAGGTGAGTGAGGATAGGAAGCAGACTTAATTCAAAGTAACGGCGCTCTAACAACTTTCCGGAAACTGTCAGTAAGCCCAGTGCCAGAAAATCACATTATCTTGCCAATCACCCGTTACTATCAAACAACGTTTTTTAGGGAGGCACATGAAACAAGAAAATGGCGTTGAAGAGCATCAACGCTATTACGACGCCTATTGGGCAAATCACGACCAGCGCCTGAACGCTCATGAGATAACTAGGCTAGCAGAAATTCTGCGTGGCATTGCACTGATTACGGAAAACACGGGAAAGACTCCAATGAAAATTTGCGACTTAGGATGTGGTCGCGGCTGGATATCAAACGAGCTGTCAAAGTTCGGGTCCGTTATTGGCGTTGATTTGTCTGAAACGGGAGTAAGCGGTGCTCAAACGCGATGGCCAAATGTCGAGTATCGCGTCGCAGACATCACGAAGTGGCGCCCCGATGAAAAATTCGATCTAGTGGTGTCATCGGAGGTAATTGAACACGTCCCTGATCAACAGGCCTTCTCGCAAACCGTTCGACACTTACTCCGAGACGGCGGGCACATCATCCTCACTACGCCGAATGCGAAAGTAAAAAAGGTGTGGGATGCGGGAGCCCACGGTGCACAGCTGGTGGAGCAATGGCTGTCTTTAAAAGGATTACGAGATCTTTTTCCAGGGCTCACCGTGCTCGATCAACACACCTTCATTTTTGACTTCTCCTATCAGGGGATTTTTCGAGTAACCAGCGCCCCAAAGATTCTGAATGTGTTAAAAAAACTTGGTGTCATTCCTTTGTACGATGCAGCACGAAACATATTCAATATGGGACTTTATCAAATCATGGTTGGGAAGTACCCACCCCCCAAATAGTTCCAGCCCATTTACGAAAAACGCAACCAAATGGATTCCTCGACGAGTGTCTCTGTAATTATTCCCACGATTGCGATCAAGGAAAAGGAGCCACTCTTTCGACGTGCGGTTGAGTCCATCCGACGCTCTTCAACAAAACAGGTCAGGATAATAACTGTCGTAAATGGCGATAGTGCTGACCATGGTATTTGTCAATGGCTGAAGGCCCAGCCGGATATCCACTATGAACGTGTCGCAACACCGTCATTGCCGTTGGCTATTCTTCGTGGTCGGGAACTGGTGCAAACACCGTTTTTTTCTTTTCTCGACGACGATGACGAGTATTTGATCGGTGGGACCGATTTGAAGCTTTCTGCCTTTTCTTCCCACACTGACGCCGATGCAGTTATCACCAGCGGCTTTCGGAACAATGGCGAAATCGACGAGCCGGCGATGGCCTCGATCGAACAAGTTCCCCTTGCGCCCTTGCCCAGCCTTTTCGAGTCCAACTGGCTGAGTAGCTGTAATGCACTTTATCGAAGCTCGTCTTTCCCACCGACGTTCTTCGCTGACTCACATTCCTATGCGGAATGGACATGGCTGGCTTTCAAGCTTGCCTTGGCCGGAAAACAGCTTGTGGCCATCAATCAGCCGACCTTTCGCATTCACGACACCCCGGGCTCGCTCTCAAAATCAGAGTGTTACCACGATGCATACCAGACCCTGTATCAACGCATGCTGGATTTGGATCCGCCACTCGATGTGGCCCGATCTATCCAGATACGGATGAGTTCAGACTGGCACGATCAATCTGTCCGGGCGTTGTCACGCGGCCGAAGGCTAGAAGCGATTGACTACCATTTGCGCAGTTTGATGCTGCCCGGCGGACTCAGATACCTGACATACACCAGACGTCTGGTTCCGCGCTGGCCTACCTCTTGACGACGCGCGGCATGATGACTCCTGCTCAAACTGCTTGCCGCCTGATCTTTGCCCAGACCGCCGTGACCTCCCCCCGCAGCGGATGCTCAACAAGAAAAATCCCCCCCACAAAACCTGCCAGACCGCCTGCGCCGCCCAACACCAGGGGCATCACAAGGCCTTCAGGGTAGGGCCCGTAAATCCATAGTACTAGGGCCGGTCCAATCGCCGCCAGCAAGGCAACCACCGCACTCTTGCGCAAGGTGGGGAGCAGCCCGCGTAATGTCAGGTCAATGTGCCTGTTCGTTGCTCGCAGCCAGAGAGTGGCACTCACCGCTGCGGACGCGATCATGGCGAAACCCAGCGCCATAAGACCTAGCGAAGCACCGAGCGCCACAAACGCCATGCTCTGAATCGCACTGAAAACAGTCACACGAGCAATAGTGGTAACTGCGCCGGATGACAACAGCGCCGTGCTGCACAAAGCAGCTGGCACGCTGAAAAGCATGGCCACTGCCAGCAGACGCGCCAGGTCAACCGACTGGTCCCACTGATTGCCATACAAGGCACGCACTATGGGGTGCGCCAGACAAACGACCGCGAGACAAAACGACCAGCCAAATGCCGTAACGTACGCTGTGGCTTTGAGGAAGGGGTCAACAAAACTGCCTCGTTCGCGTGATTGCCTGGCAAACCAGGGCAGGCACACGGCACCCACCGCATCCACAAAGAGCCTGTGAAACATATTCACCAGACCACTGGAGCGAGAATATAGCCCCGCAGCAGTCAAGTCTTGCAACTTGCCAAGCAAAAGCTCTGGTGCACTACCTGATATGACGTTTACGATGGAACTGGCCGTGAGCTGTGAGCCAAACACCAAGACGCGTTTAATCTCTCCCATGCCGGGTACCCATGGAAAAGACTTTGGCCGAAAGTAAATCGCCATCAGTGCGTTGACCACGGTAGAAGCCAGCGACCCAAAAGCCAGGCTGATGGGGCCATAGTCCTTCCAGGCCAGCCAGATTGACACCAGCGCCCCGCCAAGGCCGGCGCTAAATCGCATTAGCGCAACGCTCTCAAACCGCATTTCCCGCATCAGCCACGCATAGGTGAGCGAGCCAAAGGGATTGATCGCGTAGTTCAAAGCCACCACCAGCATGATGTCGCGCATGCGGGGCTCGTTGTAGAACACCGCTACGGGATTACTGGCCAGCAGCACCACGCAAGCCAGCCCCAGGCCCAAGCCCAATTGCACGGCCCACACGGCCCGGATGTGTTCGGTTGTGAGGTTTTTTTCCTGTATCAGGTACTGGCCTGCACCCATGTCCCGCACGGTCGCCACAAACATCAGGAGCACCATGGTGACCGAAAACACCCCGATCTCAGTAGGCGTCAGCAGGCGTGCAATCACCATGGAAGACGCGACGGCGATCAATAGACTCGCATAGCGATCCAGAAAGGAGAAAAAAAGCGATTTGCGGGTGGACATTTCAGCGCGTGCTTGCTGAAACGCTTTGCGCAGCAGTCATTTGATTCAGCAAAGCTACCAAGGCCTGTGAACGCCCGCGCCGCGAGGCCTGTTGCACAGCCAGTATTTGCGGCAGCACCGCCCTGCCCTCGCGCAATTTACGCACCAGCGCAGGCAACAAAAGCGCAATTTCATCCGCCGAATCAAGACGCGCTATGTCATTTAACCCCGCCCCCCTCAGAACGCCAGCGGTATCGCCCTCCGGGTCTGTCAGACCCAGCATGGGTTTTCCAGCCCGCAGGTATTCGTAAATCTTCGCCGGAATCTGGGCATTGCAGTTGCTGGCCTGCATAACCAGCAGGGCATCAACCGCCAGCATTTCGGCCAGTGCCTCGCGGTAAGAAATAGCGGGACACAGCTCAATAAAATCTTGCGCACCGTGGGTTTGGGCCAAACTTCGCAACAGGTCCTCATGCACCGACGCGCGAAAACGGATGCGCAGGTCAGCCGGGCTCAGCGTGCCCTCCTTTTGCAGGTGGCCAAGTGCCGCAAACAGTTGAGTTGGGTCACGCTCTGATGGGTAAACGATACCACTGTGCAGCATGACCAACGGGCGCTCGCAAGGGGCAGCGGCGCTGTGACTCTGGGGCGATAACCCTGGCTGCACTGCAGCAGACGCAAAGCTCTCTTCGTCATAGCCGTTCTCCAGCACCACCATACGGTCAGCTGTAGAAGGAAAGCGCTGCTGATACATGCGTGCCGCGCCGGGCGTTGTAAAAACGCAGTAGCTTGCGTGCTCTGCAGCGCTTGCTTCAATGTCTTTGTAACACTGCCATGTAAGCGGGTCCGCCGGGTAACCTTCTTGCGCCATCGGGTCACGAAAATCAGCCACCCATGGAATGCCCCTCTTGCGGTGTAGTTCGGAGGCAATGACGTGCGCGGTAGCGATGGGGTAAGTGGACCAGATGACATCGGGCTTGAACTCATCAATCAGCTTGAGCCCCTGACGGATAGCGGCAAACTTCCAGCTGATCCAGCGATCTGGGCGGGCCATCCAGCCCAGGTAGCGCCCCCTGAGTTGCAGGTGGCGGGCGGTATCCAGCGCAAAGGCGCGCCGCACCACTGTGCCAGGTGGCACATCGGTCAGTAAATCGTCACTGGTTTTTTCATAGGCGCGAGGGTCTGCACTCAACACCAGGGGTTGCCATCCCAACGATGGCAAATGCTGCACGAACCGCAATGTTCGTTGGATGCCACTACTGCCTGCCAGAGGCGGGAAGTGGTAGGCAATCATCAAGACTCGTTTCACGCAGGCTCCATGTTTTTGAGTTTGATGGCACCAAGGCGAAGCAGACGCTGGTATACGCCCATATGAGCCTGCGCATTAAGCGTCCAGGTAAACTGGCCTCTAATAAGTTCGTGACCGCGCGTAGCGAGTTTCTGGCAGAGCTGCGGATCGGTCATAAATGTTGCGATGGCCTTCTCGATAGCGGGTACCGAACGGGGGGGTATCAACAGCGCCTCTTGTCCGTCGGTCACAATATCTCCGACGCCTCCCACTTGGGTAAAAATACTCGGCGCCCCAATGAACAAGGCTTCAAACAGCACTGTCGGCGTTCCTTCCGAATGAGATGGCAAGATAAAGGCGCTGGCAAAGCGCATCCATATCTTGACTTGCTGGTGCGGCACAGCGCCGATCCGCACCACGACATCCCGCAAGCCGTTCGCCGCAAGATAATCATCGACGTACGAGCCCAACTGGTTGTCGCCCACCAGAAACAGGCGCAGATTTCGCTGACCATGCGCCACCAGGTTCCTGGTCGCGTCTAGCAGTTCCTTGATACCCTTTACCTCCTTTAGGTAACCCACAAATACCAGGTTCCAGGTATCTGCGTGAGCGGCCTTGAGGGTTTGCACTTCTTGCAGTTCCGCATCGCTCAGCGAAAACTTTTCAGTGTTGACGCCGTTGGTGATGTATTGGCTTCGTTCGGCAATTTGGCCCTCGGTATAGGCAAGCCCGAGCCGCATCCCCTCACCGCTAACGAAAACATTGAAGTCGGCTCCTTCTAGGCTGATACGGACCTTTTCAAAGCATGCCCGGTTGTAGTTGGGGGCATCAATGATGCAAGTGCGGTGTATGGTATGTATTACCTTGACTTGGGGAAACAGTTCATCCCGGCAGCGGTTAGCAGCGTAACCGCAAGGATAGGTGGCATGGGCATGGATGATATCGAAAGGCCAGTCCCGGTACAGGGACTTGATCCGGCTGCGGATCCCGTGATACATCCAGTCACCAACCCGCTCATAAAGGCGGTGTCCGGGCAAGGTCAGATAGCGGGGGTGATACTTCGGATGCCCGGCATCGAGTTCTTCATCTGGCACGGCGGCCAGATCCCGATATGATTTCTTTACCAAAGTCACCGGAAAGGGCGCCATGGGGAGCGGGTGCATGACTCGCACGTCGACCCCCTGTTTGCGCAATGCTTCTGCCTGCTCATGCACAAAAGTTCCCGATACCTGGTCCTGCGAGTTGGGATACCACATCGTCAGAAATAATACTTTCATAAAAGGTGCTCGCTAGCCTTTTGCCAGTAATTGCAGATAAAGGGCGTCATACCGACTGAGAAAGCCACGGTTGTCATATTCTGCGTGCACACGGCGTAGGTTTTCTGCGCCGATACGTTTTCCCAAGGCACGGTCTGATGCAAAACGGATCAATCTATCGGCCAACGCCGCATCGTCATCCGAGGGGAAAAATAAGGCGTTAATGTCCTCCCGTAGCCAGCATAAATTACCTGAAATGGCGGAGGCCGCCACCGGAACACCACAGGCCATGGCCTCCAGAATCGAATTGCTCATGCCTTCGGAAAACGAGGTGTTAACAAACAGATCGAAACGGGGATACCACTGCTCCGGCCTGTCAGTCTCGCCAACGAAATCAATCCTTGCTGCTGAATTTCCGAGGCGCACTTGATTGCGAACCGCATCGAAATCCGGACCAGCACCGACCATAATCAGCCGCGCCTTGAGTTGCGGGTGGGTACAGTGCACGCGTTCAAAGGCACGCACCAGACAGGGCAGGTTCTTGATGCTATCAAAGCGGGCAATGGTGCCGATGACGAATTCGTCGTTCGCTCGGGCATCAGCTGCACGCGGTATGAACCGGTTCAGGTCAACCCCATTGGGGATGCAGACAATTTTTGGCGCGCCCAGCTTCCAGCGCACTCGTATATCAGCCGAAATTGCGTCATTGACTGCAACCACCCGTGTCGCCAAGCGGGCCAGCAAGGCCGAGAGAAGTTCGCGCTTCCATGGGACTCCTGCGCGATCCGCATCGTTGCGGCCATGTTCCCCGTGCAATACGACGGGTACTCTCGCTAAACGCCCCCCCAGCACACCATAGAACATGGTGGCCCAGTTGTGGCTGTGCACCACATCAAAGTGACCGTCCCGCATGAACCTGGCCAAGGCAAACAGCCGTGCCCATTGAAAACCGGGTTTGACGGGGAAGTAGGTGTGGCGCTCTTGGGGCCAAGGCAGCATGCCGCCTAAAACGGGTCGCATGGTCAGGACATGGACGTCATAGCAATTGGGGTCAAGCCCAAGCCCGAGTCGCAATACACGGCGCTCGGTTCCACCCACCCCCAAGGCATACAACAGGTGTAACACGCGAATCTTTCGCTGTGTCATGGCACCTTCCCTGAAGGGCTTCTGCACATCCATAAATATTCATCGATAAAAAATAACTACGCAACCACACTAAGCCGCTAGGATAAGAGCGCCACTTGATTTATATCAAATAGGCAGTGTTAAGCACAAACTACCCTGCAGCACACTGGGCGTGTCGCAGGTATTTATATCTTTTTTCGAAACGGGGGTAAGCGCTGTTTTTTGCGAAACATCAAACGGACAGGCAGATTAATGAATGACATTACACGATAAGCTGTGAACGGTCTACTCATCAAAATAATACATGTCCGTCCAAGGCAAAGGAAATAAGGTGTTAGTTCAACAAGCAAACAAGTTTTTCCTGATGCTTCTGTTCTCCTTGGCAGGTGTGGCACCGGTACCACTGGTTAATGCAGCTCAATCCATTGCGCCAGCGGAACCCGTATCGGATACCAGGCTGGTCATTCGCGTAGGGGCTAACCGCGTTATCAAAACCATTTCCGAAGCGGCCAGGCGGGCAAAGGATGGTGATACCGTGGAGGTGGATGCTGGGGACTATGTCGCTGATGTGGCCTTGTGGACCCAGAACAATTTGAGTCTGCGCGCCATTGGTGGCAGGGCACGTCTTATCGCGAACGGTGCGGCGATGGAAGGAAAAGGTATATGGGTGGTACGCGCAGAGGGGATGACCGTCGAAGGCTTTGAATTTTCTGGTGCAACAGTTCCAGACCACAACGCAGCAGGCATCAGGTTTGAAAAAGGTTCGCTGACCGTGCGCGATTGCACCTTTCTGAACAATGAAAACGGTATCCTGACCAGCAACTTTCCTGAACTCGTGCTCAAGATAGAGAACAGTGAGTTTGCTCTTAACGGCTATGGAGATGGTCTTACGCACAATCTTTACGTTGGCGCTATCGCGCACCTATCCGTAACTGGTAGTTATTTTCACCATGCCCGCGTTGGCCATCTGCTCAAGAGTCGGGCGGCAGTGAATCGTATTTTTTATAACCGGCTGACCGACGAGTCAGGGGGCCGCGCCAGTTATGAGCTGGAATTCCCAAATGGCGGCATAGCCTACGTCGTTGGCAACATCATCCAGCAGGGCACGCAGACGGAAAACCCGAACCTTATCTCATATGGCACCGAGGACTACAAGTGGCCAAGGAATAAGCTCTACTTGGTCAACAATACATTGGTAGACAACCGACCCCAGGGCGGCGTGTTCCTGCGCGTAAAACCCGGCAATGTGATTGTGAAGGCCGTCAACAACCTGCTGGTGGGACTGAGCAAACTTGACTCGGYCGGACCCGGTGACTACCGAAACAATTTCACAGTGGACTGGGACGAGTTCGAATTGGCCGCGCGTGAAGACTACCGGCTCAAGCACAATTCCAAACTGCTAGGCCGCGCTGTCGACGCCGGCGTGGCTAACGACCAAGCCCTGATGCCTGACAGCGAGTATGCGCATCCGAGAAAAACGATACGGCTCAAGGGCGCAGCGCGTCWCCCGGGTGCGCTGCAAAGCCTCAAGTAGTGCCTTTCATTTTTTCTTTTGAATGGCCCGCTTCATGTCTGATCAGGATTTATCGCTCATACTGGGCTCGCCACGGTTTTCTGATTCGCGCCTGGCCAGCCTGGCTTTAGCAGAGGGCGTGCTGGCAGCTTGGCGCGAGGCCTTGGTAGCTTTGGGGGCGCAGGCAGCAAGCGGCGTGACCGGCGACTTTGCAGTGGGCCTGTGCGGGCCAGGGCGCACCTTCCTGGCGGTGGACCGCTTTGCCATCCGCACCCTGTGCTATCGCGTGGACAACGGGCAAATACGCTTTGCTGCCCGCGCCGATGAGCTGACTGACGCCAGCACCGAGATTGACCCACAAGCGATTTTTGACTACCTGTACTTTCACGTGATCCCATCGCCGCGCACCATCTACAAGGGCATTTACCGGCTGCCGCCAGCGCACTACGCCTTGTTTGAAAATGGCCAACTGACTGTGGCGCCGTACTGGGCGCCAACTTTCGACGAACAGCAAAACGCCTCGTTTGACGCGCTAAAGGATGAATTCAGGCAACTGCTGCACGACGCAGTAGCTTCGCAGCTTGCTGGAGGCAAACCGGCCTGTTTTCTCAGTGGCGGCACCGACAGCTCTACGGTGGCGGGCATGGTGGCCCTCGCCAGTGGAAAAACAGCGGCCACTTACTCGATCGGCTTTGACGCGCAAGGCTATGACGAGATGGAATATGCGCGTCTGGCGTCCAAACACTTCAAGACCGAACACCACGAGTATTACGTCACGCCTGATGACCTGGTACGCAGCATAGCCCTTGTAGCGGCATCGTATGACCAACCTTTTGGGAACTCATCCGCTCTGCCTGCCTACTATTGCGCCAAGATGGCTCGTGAAGACGGCGTGAGCAAGCTACTGGCGGGTGATGGCGGCGACGAACTGTTTGGCGGCAACACACGCTACGCTAAACAACGAGTGTTTGGCTGGTACGACAGCATTCCAGCTGGTCTGCGCAATGGTCTACTGGAACCCATCTCCAAGCTGGGGGTCATGAATCAGATTCCACTGATACGAAAAGCCGCCAGCTATGTTACCCAGGCAACGGTACCGATGCCTGACCGTATGATGACCTACAACCTGCTGTACCGCTTGGGTGTGCAGGAGATGCTGACACCAGTGCTGCTTGCTCAGGTGGATCAGCAAAATCCTGACCGGCAGCAGCGCTGCGTTTGGGCGGAGACTCGCACTGACGGCCTGGTGAACCGCATGCTGGCCTTTGATTGGCGCTACACATTGGCGGATTGTGATTTGCCGAAGGTGATTGGCACTACCGCGCTGGCGGGGGTGAACGTGGGCTTCCCGATGCTGGACGACCGGGTGGTGGCGTTCTCGCAACGGCTGCCCACCCATTACAAGCTCAAGGGCTTGAAACTGCGCTGGTTTTTTAAAGAGGCCCTGCGCGGCTTTTTACCGGACGAGATCATCAGCAAGAAGAAGCAGGGCTTTGGCCTGCCTTTTGGGGTATGGGCCAACACCCACCCTGCCCTCAAGGCCCTGGCCACCGACTCCCTCAATAGCTTGGCCAAGCGTGGCGTGGTGCGGGCTGATTTTGTTCAGGCCCTGCTAACGCAGCGCCTGCCGGAGCACCCAGGCTACTATGGCGAGATGGTGTGGATATTGATGATGCTGGAGCAGTGGCTTGCGGCCAAGGCACCGCAGTTCAGTCTGGCAAAATAGAATTACTTTTTTTCGTAGCAAGCTGCTCTGATATAACGCCGACAAGTGGCCAATTTGAGCACGATTAAGTGCGCAAATTCGCTAAAAGACGGCTCCCAAACTTCAGTCGGGTTTGGTCCCATGGCGTGAAGCGGCGGATTTGAAGCAGATCGTCGCCCGTGCGGGAGGCGCCCCACTCTGTGCTAACGGCAGCATCAAAGCCCAGGCTGCGCACCACCTCCACACTTTGCGGTATGTAGTCTTCACCCGGTTTGCCGTTGGGATATGCGAACAGGCCAACGCGCTCACCCAGCAGTTGCTCTAAAAAAATCTTGCTGTCCCCTATTTCCTTTCGGGCCTGCTCCTCGGTGAGCCGGGCCAGGATGGGATGAGAAACCGTGTGAGCACCGATCTGCATGCCAGCATGGCGCATGGCTTTCACCTCGTGTGAAGTCATCATCAGGTCGTCAGGTGGCTGCACCTGGGCCAGATGAGCCAGTTGTTCGGTGATGCTGATTCGTTCCGCAACGGGCCGGTACTTGATTTGATTAATGAGGGCAGCAATAGCGTCCTTCTTTTCATCAAGAGTCCTAACGGGGTATTGCCCAAAACCCAGTGAAGAAAAATCCAGCAACGGTGTTTTGCTGGCACGAATGGTCTCGATGATGGTGTCGTTCCACATGCGGCCGCCATCCAGAAAACCGGTGGCAATGAAGAAAGTGGCACTCAAGCCGTGGCGCTGCAGGATGGGCAAGGCGATGTGGTGATTGTCGGCATAGCCGTCGTCAAAGGTGATGCAGGCGGCGCGTGCAGGGAGCGTCCCGGATTTTAGGCGGGCCACAGCTTGGTCAAGTGGCAATACGTTGAACCACGACTTGAGCCAGCCACAGACCTCATCAAACCGGCGGGCATGCAACTCATCAGGAAACAGCGGGTCGGGCTCTGGCAATACCCGGTGAAAGATGAGCACCGGCAGTCGGGCACGGGGGCCAGCGGGCGACATCAAATGGAACAGTGGCGTGAGCAGCGTCATGGCTGGGTCGGCTTGGCATTCTCGCTCAGTACTCCAACTTGCGCGGAAGCTTCTTGCTCAACCTCTTTGATCCACTCTTTGCCATCCATCCAGCGGCGGCCCAGCACGACGAGAATAATAATGTTGTAGGGCAGGTCGTAATACGACAGGCTGAGGAAAGCGCCCCCCACTGCATAGCCAGCCAGGCTAACCTGACACATAGCCCCCAAGTGAGAGAGCCAATGGGTTTGAGGTAGTTCTTGCCCTTGTAGTCGCAAACGCCCAGCCGAACGCCAGACCAAAATCCAAAGCAGCAAGAACAGGAAGAGGCCCACAAAGCCATGCTCACCCAGCACCATGAAGTAGATGCTGTGCGCGGCATGAATGTCCAGAGGATTGGGCGCATACAAGGCAAACAGAGCAGGCTCGTAGATCATGAATCCACCGCCCAAAAAATTGGCTTTCGCCAAGTTCCAGGCCATCCACCAGGCGTTGATGCGCCCGGTAAAGGATGTATCTTCGCTGTAGGTGCCGATCGTTTCCATCCTTGCCCACCATGGCTCTGGCATGAACGACAATAAGATGACGCTCACAACCACGAGCAGGCCGGCCCCTACAAATTTCTTGTCACTGCGCCACCACAACACGACCCCCATGGCCGCGATGGCAAGCAGGGCACCGCGGGAGTAGCTACCCAATGCTGCAGTGGCACACAGCAGCATGGCTACAAATAGCCCGCGTTTGATCCATACCGACTCAGTCGTCAGCTGCAAAAAGCGCATAAACGGAATGATCATTATCAAGGCCAAGGCGATCTCGTTATTGCCTTCAATGAAACTTCCAGCTGGCCCCCAGACCCTGTAACTCCCTCCGGTTGTCAAAGTGAACAGCCCCCCTTTAACACCGTAAAAACCAAGGGAACCTACCAACACCCATGCCAACAGCATGATGTGCTTTTTTGAATAAAGCACCACCATGGCGACGAGTACCATCAGGTCGATCTTCATGACCCGATTCCACAAGGGGAAACTTAGATCAAAATGAAACGAGA
>NZ_JBFUJO010000049.1:0-13436 GCF_056401355.1 Polaromonas sp. P4_F4
GGGTAGCTGCTTGGCACCGTTCTTTTTGCGCACCGGCAGCCGCGGGCGAGTTTTACAGCAATGCCTTGCCGCTCATGCCTTAACGGCGGCGCACCCAGTGCGGCACCTTGAAGCGGATGATGGCCACATAAGCGACCACATAACTCACCACAAACAAGGCACAAAACCCCATCAGCACCAGCGTGTTGCTCCAGAACAGTACCGCTGGCACCACCGAGAGCACGGTAAAGCTCCACAAATAGGGCGATGTACGGTTGTTGCGCATCAGCATGCGCCGCGAGGCGTCGTCATCAAACACGCCCCGCACAATGCGCCGGTAAATCAGCTGGTGAAAATGCAGCGCATCAGCCACCCCCGGCGAGACGCCACGCGCCAGCTTGCGGTAGATGGAGAAAACAGTCTCCCACACCGGGTAGATCAGCAACAGCATCGGAAACCACGGCGACACCTGCTCGTGCCGCTGCACCAGCAAAATACTGGCCACGGCAATCACCAGCCCCCACAAGTAGGCGCCTCCGTCACCGGCAAAAATAAGCCCGCGCGGGTAGTTCCAGAATAAAAACCCGGCCGTGGCCCCGGCCAGGCAAATCACCATGGCGGCCAGTTGCCTGTCAGCCAACTGCAATGCCACGTGGGCAATCGCCACGCACACCAGCAGCGCAACGGTGCCCGCCAGGCCGTTGTACCCGTCAATGATGTTAAAGGCGTGCGGCAAGCCGCAGATGGCAAAAAACGCCAGTGCAATGCCCGCCCAAGGCATGGCCAGCAACCAACCATCTACCCCAGGCAAGCCCAGCCTGTTAATTGAAAGCCCCAGCAATCCACACGCCAATGCGGCAGACATGGCGGTCAAGCCAAGCCGGTAGCGCACTGAAAGGCGCTGCGTCACATCCTCATAAACGCCGCCCATCACGGCCGGAAGCACCAAAACGACCCAAGGCCAAGCAAACGCCCAGTTAACCTCAATGTTCAGACGAATCCCAAAAGCGCCGGCCAGCGCGGCCACCAGCCACCCCGCAGCCACGCCTGCCAAAACGCCCACACCGCCCACCCGCGGCACATCGCCCGCATGAAAACGCTGGGGCTTGGCCTCGTCATAGCGCTTCGCGTGACCGCGCGCCATGCGGATAAAAAACACCGCCGACACCAGCGACACGAAAAAACTGCAGAATAAAAGAATTAGCATGATTTGTTATTACTCCCCTTGCTATGGATTATCTACACCTCCAAAGATAGGAGAAAACGCTAGCGGCCTCGCCAACCACCAGAAAAAAGCCCGGTGAAGCCCGCGGCACATGCGCAAAAACCAAAGGGGGAGCCCATCCCATCAATCAACAATTTCCCGTTTGTACTCTCTGTAAGACCCGGAACTCCACAAGCGCAACAGGCTGCGCACATGCCAAGCCAGGTGCCCCGGGCTTTTGAGAGTACTACGCCGGGTGTGGTGAATCACTTTTGCATCCGCACGCGCCAGGTGGTAACCAGCGAGTTGCATGCGCAGACAAATATCCACGTCCTCACAGTACATAAAGTAACGCTCATCAAAACCACCAAGCTCGCGAAACACCGATGACTTGAAAACCATGAATGCCCCACTGACCCAGTGAACAGGTTTATTGGGTTGCGGCCGGTAGCGTTGGCCAACCAAATGGCGCTGTGCAATAGCGAAGGGGCTGACCAGCTCACGCTCAAAGTCCAGCAATGCATTTCCCCCATCAACTTGCAATGGATAGGCAAGCCCCACCTTATCAGCAGAAAGTGCCGCAACAAGGTGAGAAAATGGATCACTTGCAAACTCAATATCTGGATTGAGTACGCAAAAAAACTCTGTATCGCATTGCTTGAATGCCTGATTATGGTTAGCGCCAAACCCCCGAGCTTGCACGTTGTCAGTGCGTTGCACGTCAAAAGGCAATCCTTCAGCAGGCATATTCGAAAAATCATCCAAAGAAGGATCGTTGCTTGTAATCACCACTCGTGACACCCAAGAGCAGCCTGAAGCCGCCAGCGAGTCAATCATAGAGCGCACCAAACCACTATGGCCATGGCTAACGACCGATACGGTGACTGATTTCTGATTATTTACTTGCATGTACAGGTTTTTCGCCAGCCACATTGATAAGGCCATGCCAGCATCCGTACAGCATGGCTTTCATCGCCTCCCATTTGCTGCCACCGATGGAAATTCCTATTACAAATTTACCTGGAATTCTGATGGCATCTTGCAATTTCCATAATAGCGGAACGTGCTTCATTCTATAAAGCAATATTCTGTTCCGCATAATATAGTAAAGTCTGGTGCTGTTATGTTGGATTACAACTTTCTTGCCCAAAATTCTAAGATGCCAAGGTGCTTGAATATGCGTGTCGCCGAGTTGGTGTGAAAGTATCGCATCAGGAATTCCAACCAAACACCATCCCATATACCGCGCACGCAAGCACCACTCCAAATCGACATTGTCAATAAAGAGACGCTCATTCATTGCACCAATTTGTTGAAGTGCCTCCAAAGATATCAGGCATCCCGATGTAATCAAGCAATCGGTAAAAATAAACTCTTCATCTATTGATTTAGGGACTGGCTTGTTGCGAGGAAATCCCACACGCCAAAACGGCGTAAAAGTGGCGCCACGAGAATCAAGGAAGTTCGGACCTGCAGCAGCCACTCGGTATTTCTGTTGGGACTGCGTTAATCCGGCCATTAGTTTCTCAACCATCCCGTCTTGCGGAATACTGTCTTGGTCCATCAAAAGCACATGGGTAGCACCTATCTCCCTTGCTTTCAAGATACCGACATTGAGGCCCTTGGCTAAACCCACATTTTCGCCCAAACGTATTGGTGTAACAAAGTCAGTGTCTTCTTCTGCCTGGTCCCGCCTTTCAACCGGCGTGTTGTCAACGAGCACCACATGAGAGACCTGCTTGCGCAACTGAATTATTTGCGAGGCAAGACCCTTTTCTTCAGGAAAGTACGTCACCACCACAGCGATTACTACTGCATTACCTGGCTCAGTTTGCATTGTGTTCTGTGTAACGACACAGCCTGATTGGATCATTCGAATTGATCCAGATGTCTTCAATAGCAATAACGAACATCACTCCCTCTTCTTGGCAAAAGCCCGTGCTAAATCTTGGAAAGAAGTAGATGATGCGTTACCCTCCTGCGGATATGCGGATTGAATTTCATGGGTAGTTTGATGTCCCATTTGGTGCTGTGGGTGGCTAGATTCGGGTTGTAATAGGGATCTCCCTGATCAAGGAAATCACGCCATCTCTTGGTAAACAAGGCGGAATCTTCCGGATGCGGGTCTTCATGACTCTTGCCCCGGGTATAGGACTCATGGTGAATCAACGCCGCATGGGGGCAGAACACGACGCGGTAGCCCGCCTCCCGTGTTCTCAGGCACAGATCCACATCACCAAAACCCACCGCCAAGGCCTCGTCGAAACCGCCAATACGCTCAAAGGCGTCACGCCGCATGAGCGCACACGCTGCAGTAACTGCAGAAACTTCGTGATTCGTAATCAAGGTCCCGTGATAGCCGGGATGAATGCTGCCATCAGGCAGTCGCTCGTCCATAAACTTCGCGTAGTGTTCCGCGATTCCGAACATGCCGACGCAAACGCCCGCATGCTGGAATGTCTTGCCGCCCGGGTAGAACAATTTCGCACCCACCATACCCACGTCCGGTTTCTGGCAAAGCTCAATCATTCGTTCCAGCCAGCCCGCTTCTGTAGCCTCGATATCGTTGTTGCAGAACAGGTAGTGGGTATACACCGCCTCCAACTGCTTCACTGCCCAATTGTTAATGGCGGAAAAGTTGAAAGGTCCCTCGTACCTCAAGACTCGATGCCGGCCATTCAACTGCTGGAAGTAGGCCAGCGTTTCCGGATCGGTGGATGCGTGGTCAATGACCAAAATATCGTACGGAACCCCAGTCACGGTGCGTTCAATACTTTCGACGCATTGTCGAACCAGTTCACCATGGTTCTTGGTCGGAATGATGATGGCCACACGTTGACCAGGTTCGATCGGGTAACGCACTTCATAGAAATTGAAAAGCAGGCCATCTTTGACATCCCCCTGCTCGCCGCAACGCTCCAGATGCCTGATCAGCACTTGGCGAGAGGTCTCCGCTACCTCGCCTTGCATCTCGTGGCTGGTTGAGTCAGAGCGCTGTCGCCGCAGGTAAAGGATCTCCGGAATATGCACAATAACCCGCGCTTTTTCACTTGCCCGAAGAATCAGATCGTAGTCCTGGGAAATAGCCAGGGAAGCATCCAGACCGCCTAATTCCTTCAGCAAATCCGTTTTGAACGCAACCAGGTGAACGATATAGGGGTAGGAGCGCAACATCTCCAGAGAAAAGGCAGGCCGATATACGTGGTTAATGACTTTCTCGCCATTTTCCGACAGAGTTGCCTCATCAGAGTAGATCATGTCGGGATCGTCGGCCACGATGCTTTCCGCCAACCTAAACAAGGCCTGCTTCTCAAGAAGGTCATCTTGCCCAAGCAGCACCACAAAGCTCCCAGTTGCCATGGCCAGCGCACCATTAGTTGCTTTGGCAATACCGCCGTTGATATCACTGAATTCCACCCGTATACGACTATCCCGAGCGGCGTATTCTCGCAAGGTTTGGCATGATTCGTCTTGAGTTGCAACTACGATGCATAGCTCCCAGTCGGGATAAAGCTGAGTGAGGACCGAGTCGATCGTCTCGCGCAACCGTTCCGCAGGCGTGCTGAAAACCGGCATGAGAATGGAAATTAGCGGCCACCGCTGCATTTTTCCGATACGGTCCCTAATGTCCGCCTCCACATTTGGCGTGATGGTCTTCCGATATCGGAGCCAGATATCCCCAAAGCTCACTTCACTCGGAAGCTGAAGCAATAAGTGCTTGACTGCCAATAGCCCACCTCGATCCCACGCAGACAACATGCGGATGAAAGTAGGTCGGATTTTACGAGGATCGCACCATAATGGTACAAGGCATCCGATCAATACTCGAAATTGATTAATGTAACGACTGATCCGATGAATAGGCGCAAATAACTGTCGGCTTGTGGAATTCAGAATTTTCTCCGTCGAAGCGTTATCTGGACCCCGATGCGATCTTGCACCAAAAAACGCTCTGCAAGCAAAAATGAAGCTTACAGTTCAAACACGGGATAATTATCATTACTTTATGAGGTCAATCTAGGCTAGATTAACGTGCCCAGGAAAACAGGTGACACGATGGATATTTTTTGCGGGATCCATTGATTGCGATTTAAGGTTATTAAATTTTTACAGTCCGAAGATCCGAGTTATCAATAAATGCTAGTCATCAAAGTTTACTCGCTCCATTTCGACTACCAATGGCAGCCCTCTAACGCGCGTGTAGATTGCGCCAATGTATTCTCCCAGCAACCCAATAAAAAGCATCTGTACGGAAGCGAAAAAAAACATGCCCATTAATATCGGCGCAATACCCAAAGAAAATGAATTCCAAAAAAGTAACTTCGCGATGAAAACGCCCACCGCAACCATCATACTAGCAATGGAAAGCGCAAATCCTCCCAATGTCATTAGCCTTAAAGGTATCTTGGAGTGGTTAGTAATTCCAAGCATTGCAATGTCATACAACGTGTAGAAATTATTTTTTGTGATCCCACGCTTACGCTTCGGCTGTTTGAAAGGGACCGTGGCTATAGGAAATCCAATTTCACAAACCAATCCCCGGAAGTAGGGGTAAGGATCTTCAATTTTTCTCAAGATATCTACTACTACCTTATCGAAAAGCCCTGCTCCAGTGGCGTTTCGCACTAAGGGCACATCGGAGATGCGAGCGATCATCCGGTAATAAATCGAGCGAACCATAAACATCGCACGAGATTCTTCGCTATCTGGTTTGGTTGCCAGCACCGTCTTGAAACCTGCCTCCCACTTGACGGCAAAGTCCGCAATCATTTCCGGTGGATCTTGTAAGTCGGAGGCTATAAGAATGCATGCGTCACCCGACGATTGCAAGATGCCATGAAACGGTGACCGTATGTGCCCGAAGTTCCGGGCATTAACGATAAGCTTTACCCGATGATCGGTCGCTGCGAGCGCTCKGATCAAGTTGACTGTGCCATCGGTGGAATGGTTATCGATGAAGATGTGCTCGTAGTCATATGGCAAGGTCGCCATGATGGTCGCAATGCGCGTCGCGAGTTCTTTAATATTGCCTTCTTCATTAAAGCAGGGGGTAACGATACTGATGAGCTTAGCCATGGACAAATACAAACTTCTTGTTTAGAAAATAGGACAGTGCTGCAACGGGCAACAGCAGCACCGCGCCACTTATATAGCCGCTCCAACCCAGTTGGGAAAGAGCCTTGAGGCCAGCCACATTGACCGTATAGACGGCCAAATACACGCCAACGAACCGCAACAGCAAGTGGTTGGCACCGGAACGAAAAACCAATCGCCCCGTGGTCATGAAGTTGAACAGAATACCGATGACGGTAGCGATCAGAAGAGCCAACGCATAGTGCAATCCGAGATAAAGCAGGAGCACAAAGCAGCCATAGCCGAACAGCGTGTTCAACAGCCCGATCACGAGGAACCGAACGAACTGCATTTCGCCCAGGCGTCGAAAAAGGCTACCGCTGCTGTGACGGCCAATTGTCATGCCCTAACACCCTTTTGCGCCAGCCTAGCCTGCAGACTTTGCAGATCCAGGCCGTGCTCTTTCAGCAGATAGTTGTAGCTGCCACACCTTTCGGAGAAACGTCCTTCGCTTCCCAGGCGAATGACGCGTGCCCGAGCACCCGGAATCTCTGCGACTATCTCGGCGACGAGACCCCCCAATCCGGCGGCCGCAGAGTGCTCCTCGAGCACAACCAGCGTTTCTGTCTGCTGTGCAATTGATTCGATCTGTGCCCGATTGATCGGCGCAATGGAAGGCGCACTCCACACTGACAAACCGTCCAAAAACTCCCTCAAAGCGAGCGCAGTCTGCACCATAGAACCTGTCGCGATGATGCTAATGTGCTTGTTCGATCCGCTTTGCAGCTGAATCAGATCTCCTATCGGAGCACTGATTGCTTGCTTATGGACATCACCCAAGTCAGCCTTACCCATGCGAACGTACACCGGCCCGGTAAATTGCAGAGCGTGTGTCATCACGTATTGCATTTCATGGTCGTCAGCGGGCGACAAAATATCGATGTGAGGAACGGCGCGGAGTGCAGCAATGTCTTCAGTCGACTGATGGCTGCTGCCGAGGCTGCTGTAAACGACGCCGGCACCATCCCCGATGAACACCACCGGCAGCTGCTCGTAGCAAACATCCAATTTGATCTGCTCCAACACTCGAATCGGCACAAAGGCGCTCAGTCCATAGACTATCGGTCGAAAGCCCGCCTTCGCCAGACCCGCCGCCACGCCAACCATGTTTTGTTCGGCCACACCCGCATTGATGAACTGTTCGGGTGTCGTGCGGCGGAAGTCGTCGAACAAGGCATAGCCGTGATCACCGGTAAGCAGCAGCACGCGAGGGTCTTGCTGCGCTGCGGCGACGATGTTTCGCGAAAACGTGGATCTCATTATTGCTTTTCCAGTTCTGCCATAGCCCGCTCGTAAGTGTCCGGCACTAAGCGCGTGTAATGCCAAAGATTTTCGTGCTCCATGAACGAGACCCCTTTGCCTTTGACGGTACGGGCCACAAGACCTTTGGGTCGACCATTGCGCGTAGCCTGGAGTTTCTTGAACGTGTTGTCCAGCGCGACCTCATCGTGGCCGTCAACAACCACAGTTTCCAAGCCAAAGGATTCGAGCTTTTTGGCGATGTCACCTAGATCCATGACATCCTCTGTGCGCCCCATTGCCTGAAAGCCGTTTGCGTCAATGACGACAAAAAGATTGTCGAGCTTGCGATGGCTAGCCATCAGTAGCGCTTCCCAGATCGAACCTTCATTCATCTCACCGTCGCCGACGATCACATAACAGCGTTGGTCAGTCTTTGACAGTTTGGCGGCAAGCGCAAGACCAACACCCACCGACAAACCGTGCCCGAGAGAGCCGGACGTTACCTCGCATCCCGGGACGTGCGCGTCTGAAAGGCCTTTGAGCCGCGTGCCATCGCCAAAGTAGTTATCGATATCGCTATCAGTAAGCCAACCGAGTTCGTGCAAACAGGCGTACTGCGCCATGACACCGTGCCCCTTGCTAAGCACAAAGTAATCGCGGCCGGGCGACCCCGGGACACCCTCTGGGTAACGCAAATGATTGCGGTAAAGCACCGCGCAGATTTCCGTGATGGAAAACGCACAACCGATATGCACAGTCGATCCGGCATAGGCCATCCGCACAACAGTTCGACGCAATGCGGCCGAGCTAAATTTTTGCATTCTCTACCCCTGGAGTTTCTGATCGAGTAAGGTTGCGACTGTCGCCCACCCATGCCATGGTCCGCTTCAAGGCGGATCTCAAGTCGGTGTACTGATCAAGTCCCAGTTCCGCCTTTGCCTTGCCAGTCGCAGGCACATAGCGCGCCGCCAGTGCGGAGCCCGCTGGACGTGCACCCACCGACACTCGTGCCTCACCATAAGCAAGTTGAGACACCTGTTCGGCCAGCTCACGGATGCTGACCGGTTGCTCCGAGCCCACGTTGTAAGCCTCGCCCGACTTGCCCTGTGTCAACAGCGTAAGTAGCCATACGGCCATGTCGGCACCGTACAAATATGAGCGATACGTTGAACCGTCTCCTGTCAGCATCATAGGCTTGCCTACAAGCGCATTACCGATAAAGTTCCCAATGGCGAACTGGGCGTCCAACGGCAGGTAAGGGCCTATTAATGCGAACAGTCGCGCACTGACAACGTCAATGCCCTGTCGCTTGGCATCGCTAAACACCATCCATTCCGACACCCGCTTGGCATGGCCATAAGCCGCCGCCGCGCTGGTGATGTCCGGCGCCCCACCAAAACTCTCCGGCATGCAGGCCATCTCTGGCGGCTGGGGCCCGTAGACGGCACCAGAACTCACATACAGGAACCGTTGCGCCTTCGAACGGTCGGAGAGTGCCAACGCCTGACGCGTTCCGCCCACGATCGCGTCATAAACGGCCAGCGGATCTTGATTAGGGATCGCCACGTCCGTCGCAGCATGGATCATCATGCCGAAACTGCCGTCGACGTTCCGCAGGTCAGACATGTCGCCCTGCACCAGCGTGACAGATGGATCCATCGCCAGATGAGGGGCCTTCAGTTTAAAAGCCTCCGGTCGGCGCGAGAGAACGTCAAGCTTGAGAGCGAGATCAAAACGCCGATTGGCCCACAACAGGGCCTCGAGCAGCCAGCAACCCACAAAGCCCGTGCCACCTGTGATAAACAATCGCTGACCTTGTAACGCCCTCCAGACGTCTGCAGGCGTCTGGAGCCCGATGAGCGCCAGATCATCTTCCGGCACGCCAGCGCGTTGTTCGAGGGCGGGCATTTCAACGCGCTGCATTAGGCTCATTCGAAGTTGACGCCGAGGTATGTCTCGATTTTACTCGCGGCAAACTCCAGCATCGTCGGCGTCAGCGCAGGCTGCACACCAATCCAGAAAGTGTTGTTCATCACATTGTCGGTATTGGTCAGGTCGCCACTGATACGGTAGTTAGCCCCCTTCATGTAGGGCTGGCGCGTCAGGTTGCCGGCAAACAGTAAGCGGGTGCCGACTTTGTTCTGATCCAGGTAAGTCAACAAGTCCAGCCGCGTCACCGGGCAATTTTCTTTCAACGTTATTGGGAAACCGAACCAGGATGGGTCGGAATGCTCGGTTGGCTCGGGGAGATTCACAAATTCTTCGCAATCCTYCAGGCGTTTTTTCAGGAAGGCATAGTTGTCCTTGCGGGCCTGGATGAATTGAGGCGCCTTGTCCAACTGGGCCAAGCCACAGGCCGCCTGCATATCGGTGATTTTGAGGTTGTAGCCCAAGTGGCCGTAGGTGTACTTGTGGTCGTAGCCGTATGGCAGATCACCCAGCTCCTGGCAAAAGCGTTTGCCACAGGTGTTGTCTTTGCCGGGCTGGCAATAACAATCTCGCCCCCAGTCGCGAAAACTCTCAGCAATGGTTTTGAGTTCGTCGTTGTTGGTAAATACAGCGCCGCCCTCGCCCATCGTGATATGGTGCGCCGGGTAAAAGCTCAAGGTGGCGATGTCGCCAAAAGTGCCCACCATCTGGCCGCGGTAGGTGGTGCCCAGTGCATCACAGCAGTCTTCTACCAGCCACAGCTTGTGCTTCTTGCACAGAGCCGTGACCACATCGAGGTTAAAAGGGTTGCCCAGCGAGTGAGCCAGCATAATGGCCTTGGTCTTGGGGCCAATAGCCGCTTCGATCTTGCTGGCGTCGATGTTGTGCGTCAAACGGTCCACATCCACAAACACCGGCACCGCACCAAACTGCAGGATGGGGTTGACGGTGGTTGGAAAGCCGGCGGCCACACCGATGACCTCATCGCCCGGCTTGATGGCCCTGTCGCCCAGCTTTGGGGAGGTCAGGGTGCTGAATGCTACGAGGTTGGCCGACGAGCCAGAGTTGACGGTGATCAGGTGCTTGATGCCAATGAAAGCTGCGAGCCTTTTTTCGAATTCGGTGTTGAAGCGGCCTGTGGTGAGCCAGCCGTCGAGAGATGCCTCGACCATATTTTTGAGCTCTTCAGCGTCTAGCAGCTTGCCCGAAGGCGGGACCGCGGTAACGCCTGGAAAAAATGGCTCGGTCGCCAGCGCAAGCGTAGCGTACTCATCCACCAGCTTGGCGATCTGTCCTCGGATGGTTTGGGTCTTGTCATTTTGCATAGTGTTGATCAGATGTTGGTCAATGTTTGATAGGCGTGTATCTGGGCCAAGGTCAGCTTGCGGATGTCCGCGCCTGCCTGGCGCTGCTTGGACCAGTCAATAATGAGCTTCAAGGCATCATTCAGACGCAGCGCCGGGTGCCAATCGAGGCGGTTGCGCGCCTTGGAGATATCCAGTTTCAGGTAGTTGGCTTCGTGGGGGTGATCGCCGGTGTCAATTTTCCACTGGGCATCATTACCCCACATCTCGGCCATTTTCTCGACAATCCAGCCAACCGGCTTGGCGTCTTCATCGTTGGGGCCAAAGTTCCAGCCCTCGGCATAACTGGGGCCGTGTTCGTAGAGGCGTTCTGCCAGCGTGAGGTAGCCGCGCAAGGGCTCCAATACATGTTGCCAGGGACGAATGGCATGGGGATTGCGAATGTTGACGAGATTGCTTTGCTCAAAAGCGGCGAGGACATCGGGAATCAGGCGATCTTGCGCCCAGTCACCGCCGCCGATAACGTTGCCAGCCCGAGCGGTAGCCAGGGCAACGCCATGTTGCGCATGGCTGTTGGCATTGAAGAACGACGAACGATAAGCGGAGCTGAGCAGTTCTGCACATCCCTTGCTGTTGCTATAGGGGTCATAGCCGCCCATAGGCTCGTTTTCACGATAGCCCCAAGCCCATTCGCGGTTTTCATAGCATTTGTCTGTGGTGATGTTGACCACGGCCTTCACGCCCGGCGTGTTGCGCACAGCTTCGAGCAAATGCACTGTGCCCATGACGTTGGTGGAGTAGGTTTCGACCGGCTCAATATAGGAATAGCGCACAAGCGGCTGAGCGGCCATGTGCATAACGATCTCGGGGCTGTGCTCAGCGAAGGTCGCCTGCAATTTGGTCAGGTCACGGATATCACCGAGGATACTCGTCATACCATTGCCGACCTCGGCAACTTCGAACAAGCTCGGACTGGTCGGTGGAGCCAGTGCATAACCCACGACCTGCGCACCCAGAGATTGCAACCAGAGCGACAGCCAGCTTCCCTTGAAACCGGTGTGTCCGGTCAGCAGGACGCGCTTGCCCTTCCAGAATGCCGGATTCAAGACCACACCTTCCATGGCGCTTTGCCGGATTGCCACAACTCCTCGAGGTGCATCTTGTCGCGCAAGGTGTCCATCGGCTGCCAAAAGCCATGGTGCGGGAACGCAGCCAAATCTCCCTCCTCAGCCAAACGTTCCAATGGACCACGCTCCCAGATCGTATGGTCATCAGCGATGAAGTCGAGGACCTTCGGCGATAGCACAAAGAAGCCGCCGTTGATCATGGCGCCATCGCCTTTGGGCTTTTCCATGAAACTGCTGACCTTGTTTCCCTCGATGTCCAGAGCACCGAAGCGCCCTGGCGGAATGGTTGCTGTCAATGTGGCTTTAACGTTTTGGGTCTTATGGAAAGCGATCAGCTCGGTGATATTGATATCGCTCACGCCATCGCCATAGGTTAAACAAAAAGACTCTTCCTCCTTGACGTAGTCCGCCACCCGTTTCAGTCGACCGCCGGTCATGGTGTCCTCGCCCGTGTCCACCAGGGTCACCTTCCACGGCTCAGCGCTTCGCTGGTGCACTTCCATACTGTTTTTGCTCATGTCAAAAGTGACATCAGACATATGCAGAAAGTAGTTGGCGAAATATTCCTTGATGACATAGCCCTTGTAACCGCAGCAGATCACGAAGTCGTTGATTCCGTGGTGCGAATAAGTCTTCATGATGTGCCAAAGGATGGGCTTGCCACCGATCTCTATCATCGGTTTTGGACGAGTAGAGGTTTCTTCGGTGATCCGAGTGCCGAGACCACCGGCCAGAATGACTGCTTTCATTGATGCCTCTTTTTGAGTTCTAGTATGGAAATAAAGGTGAACATTGAAAGAGCGGTCGTTGTGTAGAAAAGCAACCTAGCATCCGCAGCATTTCCAAAAATGACAAGGCCGCCAAAATAAAGAACAGCTGATAAAAATATAGCCAAATGACCTGCCGTTAATGCTCTAGCCCAAACCAAGTAGAGCAAAGAACCGATTGAGAGGAGGTACAAAAACCAGGGCTTAAAAAAAGGCAGTTCGGAAGCATGAACTATGTAAGTAACAGTTGAATCACGAATTGAAGATTCGGGCAAAAGATAGCCGTATTCATTTTTATCAACTGATGGCGCCGTAATTAGGAATTGAACCCCTTTGTTCGCACCAATTAAATACTTTGTCAAATGAACCTTATGGGTAAAAAAGCAAACCGGATGATGAATCGCGACATTCAGCCATACTTTGTCGATTCCAGCATCGACACCCACTCTGTCCAGCAAACCTTTAGACAGGTTTATATGCCTTGGGTCATACCCACTCCTTATCTCAGCAAGCGATAGATTAGGAGCCACATCGGCGAAAAGATTGTTACCCACGCACAGGCTCGCACCAGCCACATCAAGAACTCGCACAGCACGAATAAAAAAATCATTACTGTTGCTCAGCTTCTCAAAACCAGGAAGAGAATAATTATCCAGTTGGGTTTTCGCGAGAAAAACCACACCAGTCAGCGTCGATCCTAGAAAAAATATGGCCAGCCATAAGCGCGAGGATGATTTTAGTACTCGCGAAC
>NZ_JBFUJO010000050.1:0-11363 GCF_056401355.1 Polaromonas sp. P4_F4
GTGTTCCTGGAGCTCGACACGACGAATTGGAAAGGCAATTACCTGGGCGCCGGCAACAAGTCCACATCGAACGGCGTGAGCGTCGGCATCACGCATTCCTTCTGACCCGCAGGCGCCTCATGCTCCGCCCTGGTGGTTTCGTTCGTTCCCGCCGGCGTCTGCTGGCGGCTGTGCTGGCCGTCGGTGCCTCTCTCGGCGGCTGCGCCACCGCTCCGGTGCCGGGGGGGCCCGCTGCCGCGCGTGAAACGCTTGCGCCGACGGGGACGCTGCGCGTCGCAGTCTATCCCGGCAGTCCCACGTCGCTGGTGGAACAGGCACCGCCTGAGAGCATGCGGGGAGTCAGCGTCGACCTCGGCCGCTCCCTTGCGGCCCGCCTCGGTGTGCCCGCGCAGATCGCTGTCTATCCGCGTCTTGCGGAGGCACTGGCGGCGCTGCAGCGGGGGGATGCCGATCTCACGGTCACCAACGCAACGGCCGAGCGTGCGCGCGTGGTGGATTTCGCTCCCACGCTGGTGGACCTGGAACTCGGCGTGCTGGTGCCCTCCGCGCCGCGCGTCACGGCGATCGAGCGGCTGGACCAGCCAGGTGTGACCGTTGGCGTCAGCCAGGGCAGTTCCTCGGAGCGGGTGCTCGGAGGTCGCCTGAAGGAGGCGAAGCTGCGTAGCTTCCCGACGCTGGAGGCCGCGCGCTCAGCGCTGCAGACTCGGGAGATCGACGCATTTGCCACCAACAAGGGCATCTTGTTCGAGCTGTCCGAACGGGTGCCTGGCGCGCGCGTGCTCGAGGGCGGCTGGGGCAGCGAACATCTCGCCCCCGCCATACCCAAGGGCCGTGCCGGCGGCATGCCGTACCTGCGGACCTTCACCGAGGAAGTCCGGCGCAACGGCGAACTCGATCGCGCCATCATGCGTGCCGGTCTGCGTGGCACGGTGCCCCCGGCACAATAGCTACGGGCGTGTACGGGTGTGCGGGCTGCGCCATGGGGCCACCCGCGCAGTTCGCCAGGAGCCATCCAGCGAGCGCAAGCCTGCTTCTTCGGCTGATGGCCTTTCCAGATCAAAACCGCCCGGCAGGCCCGGGCCTGGCGTCAACCGCCGCGTGAACCGCCCTTATCCAGGGTTTCCATATTGCTGTAGATGCGGCGAAGCATGTCACGCAGCAGATCGACTTGTGTTGCACTGATACCTGAGAGTGCAACCCGGTCATACAGTTGGGCCAGGGGAATGATGCGTTGCGCCAGCGCATCCCCCTCCGGGGTCAAGCTGAGCGCCAAGGCCCGCGCATCGTCCCCCGATCTCTCCCGGATAAGCAGCCCACGCTGCAGCAGCCCATCCACGGTCCGAGAGAGCGTCGAGGGTTCGGCGGACGTATGTGCCGCCAGCTCCGCCAGTCGCTGGTGCGGCTGGTGATGAAGGGCGGCGCAGACCCGCCACTCGGTGAGCGACAAACCGAAGGGCTTCAGTTCTTTACCGAAGGCCTGACCCATGCGCATACCTGCACGCGCAAGTAAATAAGGGATGGCGCGCTCAAGGTCGTGGTCAATGAAATTAATTGTCATTGCAGCATCGTTTTGCTTGCGCTTGGGACCTGTAGCGCGTGACGGCGACGACTGCGACATCTCTGCGTTTATCCCTGCGTTTTCCTTCTTCATGCCATCATGATAGCAGGCGACCGGAGGGGTAGATCAGGGAAATTACCTAGGTTTTATTATTTGCATTTGCAAGTTAATATGGATCTAATTAACTTCCATGTAGAAGTTTTTTTGTAAGGACTTTGGAGACACCATGAACCGACTGGCAAACTCAGATTCACTCCCCATGCAGGCGCCCGGCCGTATCAGCCCGGTGCATGGGGCCCCGTCACTCAAGAACATCGTCGGGGCTGCGCAAGAGCTTGTCCCCGTGCTTCGGCAAAAGGCGCAGGCCACCGAGCAATCGCGGCGGGTATCCGGGGAGGTCACCGAACTCTTCCACACGGCGGGGTTCTTCAAACTGATGCAGCCGGCGCAGTTCGGCGGCTATGAATATGGCTTCACCGCTTTCATCGACGTGATCAGCGAACTCGGCAAGGGGTGTACGTCCTCGGCCTGGGGCTGCTCCCTCGGCGCCATCCACCAGTGGCTGCTTGGAACGTTTCCGGCACAGGCCCAAAAGGATGTGTGGGGCGAAAATCCCAGCGCCATCATTTGCGGCTCCTATGCACCTGCGACCACGGCGGAACGGGTGGACGGCGGATACCTCGTGAGCGGCCACTGGAAGTTCGCTTCCAATGTGGACAACTCGCAGTGGGCCTTGCTGGGGGTGCACTTTCCGCCGGAAGAAAAAGGGCGCCCCCCGAGCGCCGGGTTCCTGCTTGCGCCGCGTTCGGACTGGAGCATCGAGGACAACTGGCATGTGGCCGGCCAAGCCGGAACCGGTTCGAAGACCGTGGTCATCGAAAAGCCCACCTTCATTCCGGCACACAGGCGTCTCACCTTCGCCGAAGCGTCTTCCAACGCCCCGCCCGGCACCGAAGTCAACAAGAACCCCATCTACCGCATACCGTTCCTGTCGGCCGTGCCGGTCTGCCTGGTATCGCCCCTGCTTGGGACGGCACAGGGCGCGGTCGACGCCTTTGTCGACTTGTGCGGGACGCGGGTGACCCGCGGCGCGGTCGCCGGCGGCGGCAACCAGCTGAGCCAGTTCTTTCCCGTACAGTCCCGCCTCGCCGAAGCCGCTGCCGCGGTCGATGCGGCTAGGCTGCTGCTGTACCGCGACACCGCGGAGGTGGAGCAGATCGCGGCGCAAGGGGAAGTGATCAGCGTCGAAAAACGGATCCGCAATCGCCGCGACCATGCGTTCGCGGCGCGCCTGTCGCACAGCGCGGTGGAAGCTCTCTTCGCCAGCGTAGGCGGAGCGGGACTCGCGCTCGACCAGCCTATTCAGCGCATGTGGCGCGACGCCAATGCCATTTCCAGGCACATCAGCCTGAACTGGGACGCGGTGTCGTCCATGGTCGGACAGCACATGCTGGGGCTCGAGCCCAAAGGCCAGTACTGATATGTCCCCCACGCTTTTCACTTCGTGTAATGCGCTGCCTCCCGAGGGGGCTTCAGCCGCCTTGGGGCGGCCCGTCGGCGTCTGAGGTGCCGCCATGTATTCCTGGAGCTACATCACCGGAGACATTCCGCTCACCGTGGACGCCAGCCGCTTCCGCCGTGCCTTGGGCTCATTCCCGACGGGCGTCTGCCTGGTCACCACGGTAGGCCCCGACGGAAAGCGCGAGGGAATGACCATCAACTCCTTCGCCTCGGTTTCCCTCACCCCGCCCCTCGTGCTGTGGAGCATCCGTGACGACACGCGCAGTGCCGAGGTTTTCCTTACCGGCCGCAGCTACATCATCAGCATCCTGGCGAGCGACCAGAAAGAGCTGGCGTCGCACTTCGCCAAGCCGGCCCTCGACAAGTTCGCGCTGTACGAGGACGCGTTCACCGTGGGCATCGGCGGGTGCCCCAGGCTGCGCCACAGCGCAGCCACCTTCGAATGCTCGTCCTACTCCCGTTATCAGGAAGGTGACCACACCATTCTCGTCGGCAGGGTTGACGCGTTTTCGAACTCCGAGTCGACACCGCTGCTTTTCCATTCCGGGCAAATGGGCTCCGTCTGGGAAGTGGCGGAGAAGATTCCGCAGCAGCAGGCTTGAGCAAGTGAGAACTTAGGAGCCCTCGATGAATATCAACACTGTCGACCTGAATCTGTTTCTTGTCTTTCAGGCCATCTATGTGACGCGCAGTGTCACGCTGGCTGGCGATCGGATCGGCATGACGCAGTCTGCCGCGAGCAACGCACTCAAGCGCATGCGCGAACGATTCGGAGATCCCCTTTTTGTCAGGACGATCGAGGGGATGGTTCCTACGCCCTTGGCCGAGCGGCTCATCGTCTCGGTCGACGCGGGCTTGGGCAAGTTCGCACAAGCCATCGATCAGGGACGCCAGTTTGACCCGTCGACCTCCGACCGCACCTTCCGGATCGCCATCAATGACATCGGCCAACTGATCATGATGCCGCAGCTGCTGGCAGCAGCCCAGAAAGAAGCGCCCGGCGTTCGCTTCGAGACGGTGGATGCATCGATGGCAGATGCAAGGCAAGGGATGATGCACGGACAGATCGATCTTGCCGTGGGCAGCTGGAAGGCCATGGGCCAGACCTTCTACGAGCAAAGGCTCTTCGATGAGACCTTCGTGGTGCTGATGAGCAGCAGCAACCCTTTGGCAGCGGGCGAGATGCTCTTCGAGGACTACATGTCCGCCAAACACATCGCCTACCGTCCCAGCGGCGCCACCGACACCGAGTTACAGAGCACCTTGAATCGCGCCGGCGTGCTGGGCCAGCGCAATGTGGTGCTGACGGCGGCGCATTCACTGGGCTTGTCCGCGATAGTCGCTTCGTCCAATCTGCTGCTCACCGCGCCCAGGCGACTGGTGCAGGCGATGATGTCAACCCGCGCCGACCTCAAGATGGGTCCCACGCCGTTCGAGGTGGCGCCTTTTGCCATCCGCCAGCAGTGGCACGAGAGATTTCGGCTCGACAGCGGCAATCAGTGGCTGAGAGCTCGCTTCTTCTCGCTCTTTCACGAGCCGTCGGTGCGCCAGGTCGTGGCGATGGCATTCGAGCGGCGCCAACATGCGCTGCACTCTGTTGAGGATGAAGACGCCTATCCCGTCCGCTGAACAGCCTGACTATGCCGCGTGCGATGGCGGCAGCCCCTCATAAGCCAGTTGCAACAGGGTGCGTATGGCGTCGCGGTCCAGTGGACGAGGGTTCCAGTAGGCGTTCTGCATCGCCATGTCGGCTGCCTTGTCCAGGTCCTGCGCCTTCATGCCGATCGCCATGAGGCTGACCGGTGCTCCGCAGGTTTTGGCCAGCTCCTGGATGGCCGCCGGACCATGGTCTCTTTGCATCGCCCGCTCCAGCCGATGCATCGCCTCGGGAGCGTGCCTGTAGTTGTAGGCAAGCGCATAGGGGAGCACGACCGTGTGGGTCTCGGCGTGAGGAAGCCCGAAGCTGCCGCCCAGTGTGTGGCACAACTTGTGATGCAAGGCCATCCCGACCGCGCCCAGCACCGAGCCGCACAACCAGGCCCCATACAGCGCCATCTCCCGTGCCTGGAGGTGCGTCGGTGCAGCGATGAGCTTCGGCAGGGCTTCGGTCAGCGCCCTGATCCCTTCTTCCGCCATCAGCGACGTGATGGGATTCGCGTCCCGTGCGTAGAGTCCCTCTGCCGCGTGCGCGATGGCGTTGATACCACTGGTGATGGAGATGCTTGCGGGCAACTTCATCGTGAGTTGCGGGTCGTAGATGACAACCTTGGGCAGCACCTTTGGGTCAACACCGGTTTGCTTCCCCTGCGCGTCGGTGATGCCGTAGATAGGCGTCATCTCGGAGCCGGCATAGGTCGTGGGCATCGCCAGAATGGGCAAGCCCATGCTCAGGGCAATGGCCTTCGCCAGCCCAATGGTCGAGCCGCCTCCGACCGCGACGGTGCAATCGGCATTGGCCGCCCGGGCAGCCCGAAGACCCGCGGCGGCAACTTCGAGCGGGACGTGCATCTGTGCCTGATCGAACACGGCGACGGCTTTTGAACCCAAGGTGTGGACCACTGCTTCCGCCAGTGACCGCTGGTTAGGCGTGCAGAGCACGAGCGCGCGCGTGCAGCCCATTTTGTCGAGCTCCCGCAAGGCATGCTGTGCACTGCCCGCGCCAAAGACGACGCGCGCCGCGTTCGCGTTGTAGATGAACTCACCGATCCCGGAACGCATCGCTCAGCCGCACAGGTAATCGACTTGCCTGCTCTCAATCCGGACACCCGCAAGTTCCGCGCGCACGCGCAGATGCTCCGGATGGGACGCGTACCCGGTCAGAGATTCCTGATCCGTGAATGTCGAATTCAGGACTACATCGCTGGCATAGCTGATCCTCGACGAATCGATGCCTACTTCCAGCTCCACCAGCCCTGGAATTTTTCCCGCCAGTGACTCGAACGCTTCCCTGATCTTCTGGCAAGCGGTTTGACGTGCGTCCTCGCTATCGGCGTGGACGCGCCACATGACAATATGTTTGATGGTCATCTATGAATATCCTGCAAAGGATTCAGAACGATGTCGTACCCGACCGTGTAGAAGGGGCTCGCAAGTTGACTGCCGTCGGGCGCGCCCCCCGGTTCATGGCGGGTCCAGTCGGTGACCAGCGAGGAGCGGACCCCAAACACGGCGTCCGATTCCAGATACGGATCTCCCGCGCGGAAGATGTGGGTGATCAGGTCCTGAAACCCAGGCGCCTTCACCATGAAATGCAGGTGCGCCGGCCGCCACGGATGGCGACCCAGTTGCTGCAGCATGCGCCCGACGGGCCCGTCGTGCGGTATCGGGTACGGTGCGGCAAGAATCGTCTTGAAGTAGTACCGGCCGTCCGGCCCGCTGACCAGCTCACCGCGCGCCTGAGCCCCCTCGAGTTCCGGGCGCTGGACGTCGTAAAAACCATCCTCATCGGACTGCCAGACGGAAATCTGCGCGCCCGCAATCGCTTCCCCGCCAATGCTGCGAACCCTTCCGCTCACGTAGCAAGGCTGGCCCTTGGCACCATTCGAGATGTCGTCACCATTGACGAACTTCGGCGCACCTTCGACGAAAAATGGCCCAAAGACAGTCGATTCGGTACAGCCCGCCGGCTTGGCATTGTTTTGCGCCGTGACCAGGGTGGACAGGCCCAGGGTATCGGACAACAAAATGAACTCCTGTCTTTTGTCGTCGGTGATGTGGCCCGCCTCCGTCAGGAATTCAATCGCCAGAAGCCACTCTTTTTCGGTCAGCGCTACTTCACGGGCGAATTCGTGAAGGTGCCTCACCAGGCTCTCCATCACTTGTTTCAGCCGGGGATTGCCGCATTTTGCTTGGGCTTCCAGGACTGCCTGGGTAATCGTCCGCTCGTCAATGTCGATCACGCTCGCTCCTTCGGATGGCCTCAGATTTCCAGCTTGAACAGGTTCACCGCATTGGTCCGGCCGATCTTCACGCGATCCGCTTCGCTGATGGAGGTACTGTTGAACCAATTGGACGCATGGTCGACATTCTCGAACGGCCAGTCGGTGGAGAAAAGAATCCGGTCGGAACCGACTTCGAGTATGGCATCGATCAAGGTCTGTGTCCTGAAGTTGCCGGAGGTCGTCAGATGAAAGTTTTGCTGGAAGTATTCCGCGAAGGTCTTCTTGGCTGGATAGGCTTTGGGAAGCTTTACCCAGGCGTTGCGATTGTCGATTCGCCACATGCTGTACGGCAATCCTTCGCCCATATGACCCAACACGATCTGCAGCTTGGGGTGACGATCAAACAGCCCGCTCGCCATCAGCCGCAAGGCGTGCACGGCGGTTTCCTGCCCGAATGCCCACGTCGGCCCCATGAGCCAGGGGTGACCCTCGTAGATCTGAGCCCAGGAGGCGATGGGATTGCGCGGGTGCAGATAAAACGGCGCATCGAGTACCTCGCACTTGGCCCAGAAATCCGCGTACTGCGGCGCGTCATAGTAGACGACGTTTTCGGGCGTTCCCACTTGAGAAAATCCATTGACCAGTGCGCCCTTGAAACCCAACTCCTTCATGCAGCGTTCGAGTTCGCGTGTTGCCGCATCCGGGTCCTGCATGGGCAAGGCAGCAAATGCCTGAAAGCGGTCGGGACGCGTGGCCACCTGCTCTGCCAGGTAGTCGTTGGCCCGGACGGCAATCTCGATGGCTTTGGCGGTTTCAGGAATAGCCTGCACCGCCGGTGCATTGAGCGAGAGGATCATCATCTCCATGCCGTTCTGATCCATTTCGCGCAGGCGGCCATCGTGAATATCGGTCAGCCGTTTGCTGAGCTCTTTCCAGTAGTCGCCCGGCACGAAGCCGGCTGAATCTTGAAGAGTCTCTGCGATTGCAAAGTGCTCTTCCAGGCCAATCTTTCCGTTCATTCAATGCTCCTGTTTAGGTTGGAATATCGGGCCCAGGTTGGACCGCAGTTGTTCGGTGGCGGCGAAATGCCTGGCATTAAGCCTTGTCCTTGTATTTCTGGCAGGCCTTGGCGTAGCGTTCGTACTCCGCCAGCACGGCGGGCTTTTCACGCAGAATAGCCATGGCTGATTCGTTGACCAGCCTGGAAAAGGACGACGCATCGTTGGCATTCATGGTGACCAGCTGGCCACCGTTTTTCGCCCACACATCTTGAGCAGCCTGGATGTCCTTGGCGCCGAATTCATTAGTGGAAGGCTCGACACGCGAAGCCTCCTCGGTGACGACGGCACGCAGATCGGCAGGCAGTTTCGCGAGCCAGTTCTTGTTGCAAGCGGCGACCACGATGACAGGCCACTGCGACAACGAGGTCTGGTACTTGGCGGCGTCGTAGAACTTGAGCGCCGAAAAAACGGTACTCGCGGCGATGAAACCGTCAATCGCACCGTTCTGAAGCGCCGGCATGACTTCGGACAAGGGCATGGGAACGGGCGTGGCGCCGAGCTTCTTTAAGGGCTCGATCTGCATGGGCGTGCTGAGTACCCGAATCTTCTGCCCCGAGAAATCGGCGATGCTGCGGATGGGCCGCCGCGAAACCACGTTTTGTGGGCTGTGCATGAAGACGGAGATGCTCTGCAGCCCTTTGTTGCCACCCATCGCAAATACCTGCTGACGGACTTCAGGATCCGAAAACGTCCGCTGCGCATGGGCCGTGTCCGATAGCAGTCCCGCAACATCCAGCACTTCGAACCGGGCGTCCAGACTGGTCAGAAAGCTGGAAGCCGTGACGAAGCACTCGATGGTGCCCAGCGCGGCGCCCTCCACCATTCGGGGAATGGCGCCCAACTGGCTCGCGGGATAGAGTTCGACCTTGATACGGCCGGCACTCCTGGCCTCGACCGCGGCCTTGAAGCTCTTCATCCAATGGTGAATGACGTCATTGATGGTGGCCGAGGTCACCTTCATGACAATCTGGTTTTGCTGCGCGAAAAGAACCTGAGGCGCTGCCAAGGCTGCGGCAACGGCACCGGTCATGGCGCGACGGGAAAGCAATGCACTCATTTCATGTCTCCTTTTTGACGACGGGCCGCCCCTGGGCAAAATGCGCCCCCTCGGGAGGCAGCGAAGCGCGGGGGCGAGTGTTCATTCAGTAAATCATTCGGACCAGTGCCATGGACAGCCAGGGCACATACGTGATCAGCGCCAGGGCCAGCAAGTACAGATAGAGGAAGGGAACGATGCCCTTGTAGATCACCTGCAACGGGAATTTGAATAGCGACTGGGTCACGAAAATATTCAGCCCGAACGGCGGATGGAACATACCTATGGCCAGGTTCGTGGTGATCACGATCCCGAAGTGAACAGGATCGATCCCCGCAGCCTTGATGAGAGGCATGAGCAGTGGCGTGAGCACCAGAATGGCCGACAGCGGATCGATAAAGCAGCCCACCACCAGGAACACGACGTTCAGGACCAGAAGAATGGTCCACGGGGACAGTTGCCATCCCTGCACCAGCTCGACCAGCGCCAGCGGGATCTGGTGCACAGTCAAAATCCAGCCGAACACATTGGCACAGGCCACGATCAGCAGGATCTGCGCTGTCAGCGTGACTGTCCGTGTGGCGCAGTCGATGATGTCGCCCCAACTCAGCTCGCGGTAGATGAATCGCGTAACGAACGCCGCGTAGACACAGGCCACCGCGGCCGATTCGGTAGGAGACACGAAACCGCCGTAAATCCCGCCCAGGATGATGACTGGTGCGCCCAGGGCCCAGAGCCCACGCCGGAACGAAGCCAGCAGGAGCCGCAGCGAGAAGGACTGACCGTCGGAGATGCTCCTTCGCCTGGCGTACCACAGCACGTAAACGGCCAGGATGGCGGCAATGAGAAGCCCCGGAACGACGCCTGCCGCGTAGAGCTTGGGCACCGACTCGGACGCAGCGGCCGCATAGATGATCAAGGGCACTGACGGCGGGATGATGATGTCGATGGCGCCGACGGCGGTGATCAGGCCCGCCCTGAAATCATCGGGATAGCCCCGCTCTTTCAAGGGTGGCAGCATCAGCTGCCCCACTGTCGCGACGGTGGCGGCACTCGCGCCCGACATCGCCCCGAAAACGGCGGACGTTCCCACTGTTGCCAGGGGCAGGCTGCCTTTGAGGTGTCCCGTCGACGCTCGCATGATGTCGACGATGCGCGACGCCACACTGCCCCGGCCCATCAGTTCACCCGCGAAAATGAAGAACGGCACGGAAAGCAGTGCAAAGCTGTCCAGTGCCCCGAATATCGTCTGATGAAGCACCGCGATCGGCACATTCATCAAGAACAGAACGGTCGCCGCCGATGCCGTGAGCAGCACCAGGAATATCGGCACTCCCGCAAGGAGCAGCACCAGGGGTACAAAGGCCAGGGTGATGCCGGTCATGAGGGTTCTCCGCTTGCGGCTTGCGTGCTGGTAATGGGTCTGTTGAGCCCCAATCGAATCAAATCCCAACCGGAGGCCAGCGCCAAGCCGAGGAAGCCGGCCGCCGGGGCGGCATGTACCAGCCACATGGGAATGCCGGCGCCGTCGCTGCGTTGGCCCATGGTCATCATCTCGCTGGAAAAACCAATCGAAACCCAGGTCATGAGAATGCAAATCGCGAGCGAGAGCACCGCCTCGAAGAGCCCGCGCCACCAGCCAAGCTGCGGACCCAGCCTTTGCACAAAAATATCCATCCGCAGGTGCATATGGCGAGCGCCCGCGACGGCTGCGCCGAGGAAGATGAGCCAGACCATCAGATAGACCTGGACCTCGTCGGCCCCCACCAGCGCCCGTCCGCCCGCGTATCGCAGCGCCGCGCTGGCAAAGTTCAACAGAACGACTGCGCAAAACATCAGGCCGAACAGGCGCTCGATGCTCGTCGCAAAACTCGTGATCCCGCGTGCAGGTGTTTGGCACTGGGCAGTTGGGACATCGACTATGTCCTTGATGGCGGTTGCTTTAGTCACATCCGCATTCTTTGCGCTCGTCTCCCGTCAGTCCAACAAGTTCTGCGGATGTGGACTATGCGGTTTATGAATTCACATCCTCCCGGCAGCGTTTTGCTCAACGATATAGGGGAATGGCACTTACTTTGGCTCATAGGCATGACCATGCCTCTGGACGTGTCGGCGAGCCTGGTCGCGGGGCACCTTCAACCAGGGGTAGGGTTTGGGCCTTCGTTTTCGCATTCGCGGCTCGATGCGTCCGGGTCGATGGCCGACCCTGCATTGTGCGATCAACGTGAATAGCCGCCCGCAATCCTTCGTGGCCGAGAGGCCTCGCGAGACCCACTCTGTCCACAGTTGCACCGTGTGCTTGAAGC
>NZ_JBFUJO010000051.1:0-10733 GCF_056401355.1 Polaromonas sp. P4_F4
GACCTGGCCACGACCTGGCCACCCTCATGGAGGCCGGCGTGACAGTGAAGGAAGCCATTAATGCCCTGACGCGCAGGGAAACCTCCCCCTCGCGCCGCCAAATCCTGAACCAGCTCAACCTAGCGGTATCCGAGGGGTTTTCCTTCTCTGTCGCGCTGGAGCGTGCCCAGGTGTTTCCTGACCTGCTAGTTGCCACCGTGGCGGCCAGCGAACAAACGGGAGATTTGGCAACGGGCCTGTCACGCTACGCCAAGCATCAGCAAAGCCTGCGCACGGTACGTGACCGGGTCATCGGGGCCTGTGTCTACCCTTTGCTCTTGCTGGCGGTCGGATCGCTGGTCGTCGTCCTGCTGCTGGGGGTCGTCGTGCCCCGCTTTGCGACGCTCATCGAAAGCAATGGTCGCGAACTTCCCTTCCTGTCACAGTTGTTGATGACTTGGGGGCAATTCGTCGATACGCACCCGCTCGTACCCATGCTCATGTTGATGGCCATGAGTGGCACCGCTGCAGCCCTGGTGATGCAGTGGAGAAAGCCCGAAATGCGCAAAAAAATGCTGGAGAAGATCCCCGGCGTTTCCAAGGTCGTCCGTGAGTTCCAGCATCTTCAGATGTACAGAACCACCGCCATCCTGACCTCCCGCGGCATCGCCATACACAAGGCACTTCTGCACAGCATGGAACTGCTCAGTCCCACCGACCGCCAGCGCTTACGAACAGCACTCGACCAGATGCGAGAGGGTGTCGCCATCAGCAGTGCGCTTTCGAATTCTGGATTATCTGATGTCGTGGCGACCAGCATGCTCAACGTTGCAGAGCGCACCGGGGCATTGTCCGAAATGCTCGACCGGATTGCCGATTTTTATGAGCGAACCCTGCAGAGAAACATCGACATCGTCAGCCGATTGATCGAGCCCATGCTGATGATCATCTTTGGCATCCTCATCGGAGGCATCGTGATTCTCATGTATCTGCCAATCTTCGATTTGGCCTCAAGCATTTCATGATCTGTGTTGACATGCGCGCGTTGACACCGTGAGTTCCCCTCTATTGCCCATGACCTTCACTCTGATCGATACCCACCCCGCGACCGAACAACGCGGCGTGCGACCTCATGCATCCATTCTGGCGCAGGCCTTGGGTGCGGTGACGGCCGGCCAGCGCGTGTCATGGCTGGCGAATCATCTGGCCATCCCCGAAGACGAGGCACTCGAGATCTGGGCAGCGCATTTCCTAATGCAGCCCATGACCCGACAGGAACTCGAACACGTCCAGCCGGACTTCGATCAGGCCGCCTTCGCAGAATGCCAAAAGCGTGGCTGCATCGTTGGCACATTGAAGGAAGACGACGCGCAGGGCGCGCTGCTGTTTATCACTCACGATCCAAGCGACCTTGACACGCAACAATGGTTTGAGGCGCTGCTGGAAAAACGCGCCCCCACCCGCTTGGTGCGTGTGCTCGTCAGGGAAGAGGACTTTGTGCGCTGCCTGTCAGGCGCCGAACAGAACCTGCGAGCGATGGATACCGTCCATATCGAGGACTCTGCTGTCGATGAACTGGAATCATCCAGTACCTTGCTGCTGTCGATGGCCAACATCGAGTCCACCACCAATCCCACGGTTCGCTTGGTCGATTCGACGCTCTATGACGCCCTGAAGCTGGGCGCATCAGACATTCACTTCGAAGTGCAGCACCGCGCACTGCACATCAAGTATCGCCTCGACGGAGTCCTTCAATCCATCAAGCGCATCGAAAGCCTGGACACAGCCCATCAAGTCGTCTCGCGAATCAAGGTGCTGTCGGACTTAGACATTTCGGAGCGGCGCATCCCGCAGGACGGACGATTTCGAGTGACGCTCGATCGGCGTGAAATCGACTTTCGCGTATCGATCATGCCCAACATTGCCGGCGAGGATGCCGTGCTTCGCATCTTGGACCGCAAGCACCTGACGGGCCAATTCGAATCCTTGACACTGGATACCTTGAGTTTTGAAGACGACGTCAAGGCCTTTATTCGCCGGGTGTCCTACCTTCCCTATGGCCTCTTGCTTGTGACGGGACCGACAGGTAGCGGCAAGACCACCACGTTGTACGCCGCCATCTCGGAAATCAACACCGGGCTGGACAAGATCGTCACGATTGAAGACCCTATCGAGTACCAGTTATCTGGCGTCTTGCAGATTCCAGTGAACGAAAAGAAGGGGCTGACTTTCGCCAAAGGCTTGCGCTCTATCTTGCGCCACGATCCGGACAAGATCATGGTCGGGGAAATCCGTGATAGCGAAACCGCGCAAATCGCCGTTCAAGCCGCCTTGACGGGTCACCAGGTCTTCACCACGGTGCACGCCAATAATGTCTTTGATGTGATTGGGCGATTTTCGAACATGGGGGTCGACAGTTACAGCCTGGTGGCGGCGCTCACGGGCATCATGGCGCAGCGCTTGGTGAGAACCGTCTGTCAGCATTGCGCCCAGCCGGTTGATTCAAACCATGAAGACCTGATAAAAATCTTCGAATCACTCAAAGCAAAGGCCATCAAGGATGTCAGCTTGAAGAAGGCCCAGGGTTGTGAGCATTGCCGGTGGACGGGTTATAGGGGGCGTGCAGCGATTGCGGAGACGCTGCCGATCGACGACGAAATGAAGGACCTTCTGGTTCAACATGCCCCCATCTCGACGCTCAAACGTCTGGCGCGAGAAAAGGGGTTCCAAAGCCTGCGTGAGTCGGCAATTTCGTTGGCGTCTCGTGGCTTGACCACCCTCGACGAAATCAATCGCGTGACGCCCATTCAGTGATATGAAACAAACCCTTGTATTGACGCTCACGGGTGAGCAGGTGACCCTTGAGGTGGTAAAGCCGGCTGCAGCGCCTGGGCTTCGCGGCTTTCGGGGGGCATTTCTCCGCTTGCGCAAGCTAGCATCACCCAGCACCACGCTCGAGCGCGTCGCATGCGTGGAACATTTGGCGCAAATCACATCGGATTCATTGCCCAGCGCGCTCGAGCAGGTCTGGACCCTGTTGAGAAATACCTATAGCGCTTCAGTCGATGGAAGTGGATTTGAGGTCCACGTCGGGCTCGCCCATGCCCGGCTTGGACTCCTTGTTCTGGCAGATACCGGCGCAAAACCCCTCACCGCCAGCGCATTGGATGCTTACGCAAAGGCATGGGTGCGGCAGATGTGGGATATCGATCCAACGACCCAAATCATCAAATGGCAGGCACTCGAAGACAAGAACAAACTGCTGATTTCCTGCGTTGATCGCCAAGTGTTCGATGGTTTGGCCGCGTTTTCGCACCGACACAGTCTGCAATTTGTCAGTTGCAAGCCCGCCCTGCTAACAGCATTGAAGACATACAACGATGAGAAAAAAACGGCGCGCTCCAATGCGGCAATAACTGGCGCGACGACACTGGTTTGGACTGAGGCATCAAGCCTCGCAACACGTTCAAGCGTCGTGCAACTGCTGCGCTATGAAGGCGCTCACCTCCAGGCGCTTTGGCGTGGTTGGCTAACCCCGCCCATCGCCCCGGACGGTCCCGATGATGTCCTGGACGGCGCCATTCGACGTTTTCTGGCCAGCAACAACGCACAGCCAGGGGACACGTTGCGCCGTCACCATTGGCCTGCTCTTACCTCTGGGTCCTCAATTTCTTGAACCTAGCCCATGAGAAGCATTTCTGTTCGCGATCCCTTTAATATTGCGCCTCACGCCCCGCGGCACACGCGCGCCAGTTGGATGGTGTTGGCCGCTGGATTGCTGTTTGCCGGTGGCTGCATTTGGCCGTTGGCACAGAGCATTCAAGCCCTAAAACAGGCTACCGATGTCCACACGGCAGCCAATGCCGCGGTGCGGTCCCAGGCAGATCTTCAACGCACCGCGTTGCTACGGCAAAACGATCCTGCCGCACTGGAGCGTGCCAAGGCACAGCAAAAGATTCAAAACATGTTGCGCATGTCGTGGTCTGGACTTTTCGGCGCACTGGAAACGGCCGCCCAGGCGGTGCGGGGTGGTGTGTCCATTCTGGCCCTCGTTCCGTCCAATGCACAGGCCAATGTGGCCCAGGTAAGCGTTACCGCATTGGCAGCCAACCCGCACGTCATGCTGAAGTACGTCGACGCGCTGCAGAAAAATGGCTACATACGCAACGTTGAAGTCACGATGCAACAGCCTGACGAAAAGACCGGGCCTGACGTTCTCCGCTTCCAAATGACCGTCTTGTGGGACCCCAGCGCTATGGCATTGCTATCTGAAACGGTTGCCAAGGCGAACGTTGCCCGCCCCCACAGCACACTGCCCTGAGCCTAACGCCGTCAACACCAGCTGCCATCGTCGTCAAACATCACATGAAATTTTCCAACAATCGCCCATGGTTTCGACTCCGGGCTCCAGTGCCTTCGCACTGGGCGCGCGTGATCTCGCAAGTGGACTGGCCCGTCCTTGCAGGGCTGTGCGCGGGCATTTGTGGGCTGCTGATGCTGGCCGCTTCCTGGCACATCCAAGGCCAAACCAAAGAGTTGCTTGCAGCTTCGTCACAGGTAATTTCAAAGCAAACCAATAGCGCGCCATTTGCCAGGCAGCCGTCTCAGTCGGTGGAAGCCATTTTTTCCGTACCAGAACAGAACACGCACCTTGCCGACCTGGGTCGTCTGTTCAAACTCGCCAAAGACAAGGGGGTGAATCTTGGGGCCATTGAGTACCGTGTCGAGCCCAGTACTACCTTGCCCATACTTGTTCGAACGCTCAATCTGCGCGTGAATGAAGAATATCCAAAACTCAAAGGCTTTGTAGCAGAGCTGCTAAATGCCATGCCGCACGTCTCCTTGCAAGAGATTCGCATTGAACGCAAGGACGATACCGCTTTGCAGGAACACGTCATGCTCAAACTCTCTTTTCTCTACCAGTCACCACCGAAAAATTCACCGGCTTCACAAGGTACCAATCGATCGCAGAGCACGAGTGAGGCGCAAATGGACTACGCGAAACTTCGATGACAGCGCCAAATCGACCACCCATCGTTCGTCGCTGGCCGCACCTTGTTGGCTTGGGGGCGACCGGCCTTCTCAGCTTCGTCCTGGCGGCCGCGTTTCAGATGTGGATGATGACGGCCAAAGATGATGAGAAGGGCATTGCCGCGCCTGGGGCACGTGCCGCGAGCGGCTCTGCCGCGCCGGTCCGTCCTCCCCTGAAAGAGCTTCAATACGCCTCCGTTACCGCACCACAGCAGGCCGATATGGTCCGCATGGACGATCACGTCATCCTCAACCCATTTGGGGCCTTGAATTTGATGGCGGGTTTGGATCTTGACAAGAAGCCTGCGACGCCTGGTGATCCACGGGAACTCACACCCGGCAAGAAACGCCAGGCCAAGATCACATCGCCCGCACCGCCGCCCCAGGTCGCCGCGGTTCCCCTTGCACCGCCTCCTCCTACGGCTCCCCCTATTCCGTTTATCGCAGTGGGCGCTATTCATGGCGCCCAAATCGCGGAAGGAAAGCCCGTTGCATTCCTGCGTCAAGGGGACAACGTGTTGGCCGTGCGGGCTGGGGACTCCATCGGCCCGAGTTATCACGTGGACAACATAAGCCCTGAAAAAATCGAATTTACTTACTTGCCGCTCAAGCAACGTCAGTTCCTGCCCTTGGCACGTTGAAGTGCACTTTTATTCGTATCTGACGCATTTATCCCTCATGAAAGAACACGTTGCCATGGCTTACTCTTCTGATTCAAGGCCCTTTCACGGCAAGGGGCGCTGGATCCTTAAAAGTGTTGCTATTGCATGCAGCGCCGTTCTGAGTGGTTGCGCGAGCTTTCATCACACCAAGGGCATGGTTGAACTGTCGATGGATCAGACAGACGAGGGAATTCAATCTTTGGAAGTTGCCTCGCAAAAAGACCCCAGGAACCCCGAGTACAAGATCGACCACTTACTCAAGCGCGACCAAAGCATCCTGAACTTGCTGGCCCAGGCTGATAACCTGCGTGCCAATGGGAAACTGACTGAAGCACGTACCGCCTACGAGCGAGTGTTGAAATTGGATCCCGGTCATGCAAGAGCCAAACTCACACTGTCGGCGCTACCTCAAGATGCCCGTTACGACAAGCGGCTAACACAAGGCGAGGAGTTCCTCAAACAAGGAAAGATGGAGCTTGCGCTCGACCGTGCGTCCCAGGTACTTGAAGATCACCCTCAAAACCAACGCGCCTCCCAACTCAAGGAAGCCGCCATGGATGCCAAGGCAAATCTTGAGCTGGTAAAGGCCAAGGACCTTGCTGCACGATCCATCCTGGATGCGCCCGTGACCTTGCAGTTCAATGACGCAACCCTTAGGGTCGTGTTCGAGTCCCTGTCCAAGTCCACCGGAATGAACATTCTGTTTGATAAGGATGTAAAGCAAAACAATAAAGCGACGATATTTGTTCGGGATGTTTCCGTATCCGATGCCATCGATCTCATCTTGTTGCAAAACCAGCTCGAAAAACGCGTGGTCAACGGCAACACCATGATGATTTATCCCGCGAATGCGGCGAAAGAGGCCGAGTATGAAGATCTCACCATTCGTTCATTCCGAGTCACCAACGCAGACATCAAATACCTGAGCAGCATGCTCAAGACAATGCTCAAACTCAAGGAAGTGGCGGCCGATGAGCGCACCGGGATTTTGGTCATCCGGGATACCCCAGAACGATTGCGTCTTGCGGAACGACTCATTGCCGTTCACGATGTGCCTGACCCGGAGATCATGCTGGAAGTGCAGGTACTTGAAGTCTCCCGAACTCGCGCCAGCAATATCGGCATCAAACCGCCCAACAGCTTCAGCGTCACGACACCCGGGGCTGCTGGCACCTTAACCCTGGGCGCACTCCGAAACATGACGAGCGGCGACCTTCTGGTCTCACCACTGTCAGCGACGTTGAATTTCAAGCTTGAGGATGCTGACGCCAAGATTCTCGCGAGCCCGCGCATTCGCGCGAGAAACAAGGAGAAAGCCAAGATCATGATTGGCGACAGGGTTCCCACGGTCACGAACACCGTAACACCCGTCAGCACAGGCTCGGCCGTCGTGACAGGGTCCGTTACTTATCAAGATGTAGGCCTCAAACTTGAATTTGAGCCACAGGTGTACGGCAACAATGATGTAGGCATCAAGATCAATCTGGAGGTTAGCAACATTGCCCAGGCCTTTACCGATCCACAAGGCGGCCGGTCCTACCAGATCGGCACGCGAAATGCCAGCACCAACCTGCGGCTCAAGGATGGCGAGACCCAGATTCTTGGAGGCCTTATTACCGACCAGGACCGCAACACGGCTTCCTTGATCCCTGGCCTCGGTCACCTTCCCCTCGTCGGACGCATCTTCGGGAATAACGACGGGGCGGACAACCGCAGCGAAATTGTCCTGGCCATCACGCCGCACATTGTTCGCAGTATCCCGACCATCCCGCCGGACACCAGGAACATCTTCTCCGGCACGGCCAATGTTTTGCGCGAGCGGCCCATCCTCGCCGAACCTGTCACGCAACTAAAGATCTCCGGTACTTTCGGCGGCTCGTTCGCGGATGGATCAGGTTCGACAAACAACGCTTCCGGCGGCATTCGCTCTGCTTTGCCCCCTCCCGGTGGTGCCATGCCAGGCATTTCGGGTCAGCCACTGATCAATCCAATGCCCGCTCCGACTGCCGCGCCCGGATCACCGATGGGAAGTGGCAATAATCCTTTGCCTTCGCCGCCGGCGATGTACGTTCGCCCGTCCCCAACCACCCGATGAGACGACACCAACATCATGTCAATAGCGGGCAGGACGTGAAATACGAGGTCTCGTCAGTGACCAGGCAAAAGCACTTGCGGTCAACTCGCGGCTTTACGCTGATCGAGCTGCTGGTGGTGTTCACGCTCCTGGCCTTGCTGCTCAGCATCGCCTTGCCGCGGTATCTCCAGGCGGCCGATTCCGCGCGAGAAAAAGTGCGCCAGCAGAATCTGGCTACCTTGCGTGACGCTATTGATAAATTCAAGGCGGACCAAGGACGACTTCCCAATGAACTCTCGGAGTTAGTCGCCAAGCAATACCTGCGTCACATCCCGTTGGACCCGGTGACCGGCTCGAACACTTGGACGACGCTGCCGAATCCTGCAGGTCAGGAGTCCGGCGTTTATGACGTTGCACCTCCTCCGATGCTGAGTTCCCAGTCTGGCGACTTGTCAATGCCTGCGGAAGCGTCTGCCGTTGCAGACAACAACCCGCCCCTGCTGGATGCCGCTGACGCTCCAAAATGACCCTGATTCCGCAACCCTCAAACTGACGCACGTATGAAGTCGCGAAGCCGTGGATTTACCCTGGTTGAGTTGTTGGTCACGCTCGCCCTGGTTGGCATTGCGGCCGCTGTGGTGCTTCCACTCAGCGCATTGATGGAAACCCGCGCCAAAGAAGCCGAGCTTCGAGGGGCCTTGCGAACGATTCGACAAGCTCTGGACAGTTACAAGGCGGCGTCAGATGCGGGGGTCATCGACAAACCGACGGGCACTTCTGGCTATCCACCCAGCCTGGATGTGTTGGTGACAGGCGTTGCAAAGTCTGCTTCGCTGGGTTTTAGTGCCACGCCAATGGTGTTTCTGCGGCGCATACCGCGGGACCCGTTCTTTGCAGACAAGTCTACGCCGGCATCTCAGACCTGGAGCATTCGAAGCTATGGTGCGGATGCCAGTGATTTTTCTCAAGGACAGGATGTGTTTGATATCTCATCCAAGTCAGATCGTCTTGGACTAGACGGCACTCGTATGACTGACTGGTGAAGCGACGATGCGTGTGCCTCCATCCCAAAAACAGCGCGGCGTGGTGCTGCTAACCGTGTTGGTGTTTGTTCTGGTCACCACGTTGGGGGCGAGCAGCCTCGTCCAAATGCATCAAACCCAGGCCCAGCGCGACAGGGAAGAGCAACTGTTGTTCGTCGGTGACCAGTATCGCCGTGCGCTCGCTTCCTACTACAACACAATTCCGCCAGGCTCGTCACGTTCTTTGCCGCAATCTCTGGAAGATCTTGTGAATGATCACCGGTTTCCGAAACCAATGCATCACTTGCGCCGGCTTTATCCGGATCCCATGACCGGACAAACTGACTGGCAACTTGTTCGTGAAGGCAGCGGGATCATCGGAATTAGCAGCCGTTCCGATCAACCACCCTTTAAGAAAAAAGGGTTCAGCAAAGAATACAAATCTTTCGAGGGAAAGAGCTCCTACTCTGAGTGGAAATTTACCCTCAAGGCGTCATAGCTTACGGAAATCCGCGAGCTCGCAAGCAATCAGTTATTCCTACCGATGGCGATCGGCCAACTCCGGTTCTCCACCCAGGTGTTGTCCACGGGCAGGCACCCGTCCGTCGACAAGTCATGTGAGCACTTCCCAGCGAATAAGGCGGTAATCCAACCCAGCAGGTGCTGGAGGTGCTTGATTCGGTGCTGCAGCAGGCGCGTTGAAGAGCCAGGCAGCAGCGGCTAAAGAAGAAAGTCACCTCACCCCCAGCTTTAGCGGCTGACAGGGGTTGCAGGTGGATTTTTGTTTTGAGTCAAGAGAGAAGCTGGCCATTCGCCCTTTCAGAACGGGCGCAGGCAGCTATTGAATTTGTAGCAATAGCTTGGCCTTAGGGCTTGCAAAGCTCTCCCTCTTTGTAGTATTTAATTTTCAATTCGCCTTGACCCAGAAGTTCCGGAGCCATTTTCAGAACCTCTGGCTCAATTACCTGCCTGCAGCTGGGGGCATTTAAGCAGGCACGTACTTCGTCCACTCGAGCGCTCGCTTGAACATGAATCAGGCACAGAGCGGTGGTGTCCTTTTTCTCCGCTATTGCATGAGCAATATTCGCCTGCATTGAGTAAGTAGCAATAGCATTCATAACAGCCAAATAATTGCCTCGCAACTGGAGTTGCTGCTCCGTGTGCGAAGCTCCTATTTGAAGACCTCCAAAGAATGCGCCGATACAAGCAACCACGGCTATGAGACCAACCACAATGTTTTTTTTCATACCTAACTTTCGCAACAACTTATCTACCCGGGGCAGTTAGGCCTGGTTGAGGCCCACCTTTGTAATCTTTGTCGAAGCCATATTTAGTGCACTCGCAAGTGGTCGTAGCTGGGTCAAACGCACTTGCGTACGGCGCATTACGACCAGTGCGAAAAACATTGCCCTCGCATGTCGTGCAAGTTGACTCAACACATATCCACGCTTTTTTTATCTCTTTAGTTGCTTCACAAGCCATGAAGAGACACTTCCACGAATCATTCTCATATTTTTGCTGATTGGCCTCGAGTTCCTTCTTTGCATCTTTCGGAAGTTGGTCGGGCGGGGGCAAAGGTTTATCTTTACCGTAGCTCTTGCGGATTTTCCCAGCAAGCCCCATCGGATCCACCAAGCTCAATGGATCCCCCGCCACATAGGCAAAGGTATTGATGCCCCCGGCGAGTCCTATGGGGTCCGACTGAATATACCTGCCCTGCCGCGCACTGTACTCCCGGTTCCAGTTCTGGAACAGGCCGGTCTCCGCGTCAAACACCTGCCCGGGGAAGCGCGGGTTGTAGACAAAGGCGCCCAGGCCACTGGGGTTCTGATTCGGCGCCGTGCCGCCAAAGGCTTCTGCCGTGTCCCAGCGCCAGACGATGGTCTGGTCCTGCCGCGTGATCACCCGCGGGGTGGCGATGTGGTCGGCATGCAGGTTGTACAGGCTCACCGCAATGTCATTCGT
>NZ_JBFUJO010000052.1:0-8638 GCF_056401355.1 Polaromonas sp. P4_F4
GCGTCTACCCGCGTCTACCCCAACATGGGCTCGCAGGTGCTCATCATGTGTTTTGTGGTGGTCGTCATCGGCGGCATCGGCTCGGTGCGCGGCGCGCTCATTTCTGCGCTGCTGGTCGGGCTGGTCGACACCTTCGGCAAGGTCTTGCTGCCCTCGGTGGCCGGCATGCTGGTCTACATGCTGATGGCCGGCGTACTCCTCTGGAAGCCCGAAGGCTTGTTCAAACAATGAGCGCACAAAAATCCAATCTTGAAGTCCTGCCGCGCGGCGTGCAGGTGGCGCTGGTGCTGGGGCTGATCGCCCTGCTCGCCTTCCCTTTTGCCGGCACCGACTTCTACACCCAGATGGTGACCCGCATGATGATCATGGCGATCTTTGCCATGAGCCTGGACCTGCTGCAGGGCGTCACCGGCCTGGTCTCGCTGGGCCATGCGGCCTTCTTCGGCATCGCGGGCTACGCGCTCGCCTTCCTGATGCCGCAGGGCGAGGCCGTCAGCCTGTGGTGGACCTTGCCGCTGGCGGTGCTGGCCTCGGGCCTGGCGGCGCTGGTCATCGGCTTTTTTGTGGTGCGCACCCACGGCATCTACTTCATCATGGTCACCATGGCCTTTGCCCAGATGGTGTTTTACCTGTTCTTTGACAACAAGGTGCTGGGCGGCTCCGACGGGCTGTACATCAACTTCAAGCCCAGCGCCGAGCTCTTCGGCTGGACGCCGTTCGAGCTGGACGGCAAGCGCACGCTGTACTACTTCACGCTGGCCACCTTGCTGGCGGTCTATGCCTTCTTGCGGCGCCTGCTGTGGAGCCCGTTTGGCCGGGCGCTGGCCGGCATCCGCGTCAACGAGCACCGCATGCGCGCCATGGGCTATGGCACCTTCGGCTACAAGCTGGCGGCCTTCACGCTGGCCGGCAGCCTGGCCGGGCTGGCCGGCTACCTGTGGGGCACGCAAACGGGCTACATCAACCCGGAGCTGATGGGCTTTCACATGAGCGCGCACGCCATCATGATGGTGATCCTGGGCGGCATGGGCAACTTTGCGGGTGCCATCGTCGGGGCCTTTGCCTTTGAGTACCTGCTGCACCTGTTCAAGGACCTGCCCACCCTCGAGGCCGGGGGTGTGGTGGGCCTGGGGGGCGGCAGCGTGAACCTGGGCAAGCACTGGCAGCTGTGGATGGGGCTGTTCATCGTCGCCGTGGTGGTGTTCGCGCCGCGCGGCCTGCTCGGGCTGGTGGAGCGCTTTGCCAAGAACAGCAAAAGCAACAAAGACCAGGCCCGCAACCAGGGAGCGGACCATGGCTGAACTGCTGCTGTCGGCCAAGAAGCTGACCAAACGCTTTGGCGGCCTGGCGGCGGTGAACGACGTCTCTGTCGATCTCTGGCGCAACCACATCCATGCGGTGATCGGCCCCAATGGCGCGGGCAAGTCGACGCTGACCAACCTGCTGTCGGGCGATTTGCCGCCGAGCTCGGGCACGGTCATGCTGGGCGGGCACGACGTCACGGGCTGGAGCCCGGAGAAGATTTCAAACAAGGGCCTGGGGCGCAGCTACCAGAAGACGAATATCTTCCTGCCCTTCACGGTCTGGGAGAACGTGCGGCTGGCCGCGCAGTCGCGCGAGCCGCATGCCGGGCGCTGGCTGCAGCGCGCCGGCCGGATGGCCTCCATCAACGGCCGCGCCGAACGGGCGCTGGAGCTGGCCGGGCTGCARAGCCGCCGGCACAGCATCGCCGGCACCATCAGCCACGGCGAGCAGCGCCAGTTGGAGATCGCCATGACCCTGGCGACGCAGCCGCAGGTGCTGCTGCTGGACGAGCCGCTGGCGGGCATGGGGGTGGCGGAGGCCGAGCGCATGGTGGCGCTGCTGCTGGCCCTGAAGCAGGAGCACGGCATGCTGCTGGTGGAGCACGACATGGATGCGGTGTTTGCGCTGGCCGACCAGCTGACGGTGATGGTCAACGGCCAGGTGATCGCCAGTGGCTCGCCGGCGCAGATCCGGGCCGATGCCGGGGTGCAGGCGGCGTATCTCGGAGAAGAACACGCATGAACACCGATATGAACACCGATTTGTTGATTGATGCGAAAGAAATCCACACCTACTACGGGGCCAGCCACATCCTGCGCGGCATCAATTTCTCGGTGGCGCGCGGCGAGACGATTGGCCTGATGGGGCGCAATGGCATGGGCAAGAGCACCTTGCTCAAGAGCCTGATGGGGCTGGTCAGCCCGCGTGCCGGCTCGATAGCCATCATGGGCCGGCCTATGCTGGGCCGGGCGCCGTATGAGGTGTCGCGCCTGGGCGTGGCCTATGTGCCGGAGGGCCGGGGCATTTTCGGCAACCTGAGTGTGGTGGAGAACCTGAAGATGGCGGCGCGGGCGGGCACGCGGGGCCAGCGCGACTGGACCTATGAGCGGGTGCTGGAGACCTTTCCGCGCCTGAAGGAGCGCCTTAACCATGGCGGGCAGCAGCTCTCGGGCGGGGAGCAGCAGATGCTGACCATTGGCCGGGCGCTGATGACGAATCCGGATGTGCTGATCCTGGACGAGGCGACCGAGGGCCTGGCGCCGCTGATTGCCCGGGACATCTGGCGCATCTGCCAGCTGGTGCGGGAAACAGGTATCTCCAGCGTGATCGTGGACAAGAACTGGAAGCATGTCACGCAGATCACCGACCGCAATGTGATCCTGCTCAAGGGGGAGGTGGTCTTTGAGGGCAGCTCGGCCGAGCTGCACGCCAGGCCTGAACTGCTGGAGCTGTACCTGGGGGTTTGAGAAGCGCGCAGGCGCAATCGACAAAGCGGGCTCCTGCGTGCCTGGTTTGGCAATCTGGATAATCTGGCTGGTTTCAAAAAAACTTTGATATGAAAAAAATCTTCTCCTCGGTCCTCACGACGTTTCTCCTGGCCACACTCTGCACCTTTCCCGGCGCCGGCAACGCGGCGCAGGAAGTTGTTTTTGGACAGGTCGCATCGCAAACCAACCCGGCGTCGGCAGCCAACGCCAAAGGCCTTGTCGTGGGCATCCAGACTTACTTTGCCAAAGTCAACGCCAAAGGCGGCATCGCGGGCAACAAGCTCAAGCTGGTGACGCTTGACGATGACCTGCAGGGCCCGAAAATGCTGGAACTGACCCAACAGCTGGTTGCCGACCCCTCCATTGTTGGCCTGCTGGGCTTCCTCAACAGCGCCGGGCTGGCTGAAATAGCCAAACAGGATTTGCCTGTGAAGGCGGGCATCGCACTGATCACACCGCTTCAGGGTGACAAGAACGTGATCAGCGCCGGGAACGTGTTTCCCCTGCGCAGTGGTTACGCCGACGAAGTCACTGCCTTGCTCAAGGAAGCCAAGAACTGGGAGAAGAACGAAGTAGCGATCGTCAACATGAGCATTGCTTTTGGACCGCCCCTGGCTCAACTGGCAATCCAGCAGGCCAATGCGCAAGGCCTGAAAATCGCAACCCATCAAGTGATTGATGTCAGCCCCGCTGCATTTGACGCCAGCGTTAAAGCGGCGGTTGCAGCAGTGTCCAGGACGCAGCCGAAAGCAGTCCTGGTGCTGGCAGCCGGCAAACCCGCCTCTGAATTCATCAAGGCCTTCCGCGAGGCACCTGGTGGCGCCACGCAAATCTATGGCTTGTCCGTGCTGTTGCACGACGCGCTGGTCAACGCCGTTGGCGCAGACAAGGCGCGGGGTATCGTGTTGAGTCAGGCAGTTCCCTACCCCTTCATTCCAAGCAAGGCCGTCATCAACGAATACCTGACGGACATGAATAAATATGCGGCAGGACAGCCACTCTCCTTCTCAAGCCTTGAGGGCTACCTGGGCGCCAAGATAGCCGCAGAAGCCGTGCAACGGGCCGGCAGTCAACCCACACGAGCGAAAGTCCTGGCGGCGCTGACGAACCTCGGTGAATTCGACCTGGGTGGACTCTATGTCAAATACACGCCAGCCAAACGCCAGGGCTGGGGCGGCGTGGAGCTTTCAATCATCAATGGCCAGGGAGCGTTAAAAAAATAACGCGCAGACGACAAGGCGACAAAGCGACAAAACGATTTCTGCAGCTCAGTCATCAACCCAAGGTGAAGTAAAACTCTGCCCCTTGTCCTTCGACGGCGTGCGCCCAGACCCGCCCGCCGTGCTTGGTGATGATCCGATGGACGGTGGCCAGTCCTATACCGGTCCCCGAGAAATCCGCAAACGAATGAAGCCGCTGGAATGTGTCAAAAAGCTTGTCGGCGTAAGCCATGTCAAATCCGGCGCCGTTGTCCTTGACGAAATAGACTGTCGCGCCATCAACTGCAGGCTCGCAGCCGATCTCAATCCGTGCCGCCGCCTGCTTTGAGGTGAACTTCCACGCGTTGCCCAGCAGGTTATGAATAACGACCGACAACAAGAGAGGATCGCCATACGCCCGCAAACCGTCCTGAATGTGCACCTGCACCACGCGCTCCGGCTCCCACTCTCTGCACTCCTGCTCTACCCGCCGCGCGATGGCCGCAAGGTCGACCTCCTGGAGCCGCAGCGGATCGCGTGACAACTTCGCAAGCGAGAGCAGGCCATCAATCAACTCGCCCATCTGCCGGGCTCCTGCGCGAATCCGGTTCAGGTAGTGTTTTTCCTTCTCGCCAACCTTATCCCCGACCATTCGCTCCAGCAGATGGCTGAATCCATCGATCGTATTCAGGGGCGTGCGCAGGTCGTGTGACACGGAATACGAAAAAGCTTCCAGCTCCTTGTTCACAGTTTCCAGCTCGGCTGTGCGCTGCTGCACACGCTCTTCAAGGTCGGCATTGAGCCGAAGAATTTCGTTCTGCGCCCGCTTCCGCTCGCTGATGTCGCGCTCGACTGCCACCCAATGGGTGAACCAGCCCTTTTCGTCGGCGATGGGCACGATGTCAATCTCCAGCCAGAACGCCTCTCCTGCCTTGGTGTAGTTGATCAGTTCGGCTCGAATCGGCCGCCACTTCTCCATTGCGGAACGGATGCGGTCCAACTCAGCGCGTTGGGTGTTCGGCCCCTGAAGAATCCTCGGTGACTGGCCGATCACCTCTTCGCGGCGATAGCCGGTGCGTCGCTCGAAAGCGTCATTGACGAACACAATACGCGGTCCAGGCTCGTCGATGGGCTCGGCTTCCGTGATCAGCACAATATCGTTCTGGCGGGACACGGCAGTCTCCAGAAGCCGCAACTTTTCCTCGGTCGCCCGGCGTGCCGTGATGTCTTCTGTCACGGCAATGATGTGCGTCGGACGCCGGTCCGCCGAGCGTACAAGGGATACCGTTGAGCGAACCCACACGGCAGCACCACCCTTTTTCAGATAACACTTTTCATCGGTAAAGCTATCGAATTCGCCCGCCAGCATACGGTCCCTCAGAGCGTCATAGCGGGCGCGGTCCTGGGGATGCGTCAGCTCACGCGTATCCATCGTTCGCAACTCGGCCTCCGTGTAGCCAAGGGTCGCGCAGTAGGTGGGATTGGCCATCAGCAGCCGTCCATCGGGTGTGTTCATCACGAGGCCGGATGCAGCGGTACCAAACATCAGCTGAAAAAGCTCCTGGCTGACTTTCAGCTTTTGCTGCACCTCAGCCCGGTGGGTGACTTCTGCCTGCAATTCTTGCGTTCGCACAAGCACACGGCGGCGAATCTGCATATTCCAGGCAAGCACCAGCGTCGTAATCGCGATGATGGCCAAGCCAATGCCACTCATCCAACGAAATAGGCCGGGATCGATGCCCGGTGAGGGCTCATACATCCACCCGTCCAGCGAATAGTCCGTCCGCACCAGACCCAGGTTCGCCAGAGCCTGCGCGATGGCCTCGAATCGGGCCGGGTTCATATGCCCAATCTCCACGACATCCGGCAGCATGAATGGACGCATCTCCCGGGCCTCCCGCAGCAGGGTCTCGCGCGTCAGCCCCCGTTTCGTGACACCGTCCATACCCAGGATCAAACCGACGATTTCATCCTCATGCCTCATGGCGTAGTCCCAGCCTTTGCGGCTGGCGCGCAGGAACGCGGCGGCGTGCCCGGGGGCTTTTTCGACTTCGGACTCCGTCGTGAAGAGAATGTCCCCGTAGAAGTCCACGCCGTAGTCAGCGCTTTTGATGGTCGCCGGCGTAACGCCACGGGCGCTCAACTGCGCTGGCTCCGCCGTGGCGTAGGCCGACATGGCGTCCACCTTGCCGTCGATCAGGTCCTCGAGCCTCCAGGTCTGGGGAAGAATATTGACGAGCTTCGGATCAATGCCATTGTTTTTCAACATGGCGCGCAACTGGATGGCGCCCTGGTCTTCCGACATCATGACCTTCGCGCCAACCAGGTCGCTCAGTTTGCGAATATTGCGATCCTTCCGGCTCATGATCACATAAGGCGAATGCTGGAAAATGGCCGCCATCGCCACAAGGGGACGCCCACTGATCCGGCTTATTAAAAGATCGGAATCGCCAATACCGAACTGGGCGTCACCGCTGAGGACTTTGGCCAGGACCTGTCTGTCCAAGCCACCCTCATTGATCGTGACTTCAAGCCCTTCGTCTCGATAAAAACCTTTCGCTTGCGCGGCGTAATAGCCAGCGAACTGGAATTGATGCAGCCACTTGAGTTGGAGCGTCACGCGCTCTGAAGGCACGGCACCGGACGCACCGAAAGCTGGGCCGACACAAATCGTCCACAGTACCAAGGCCGTCAAAGTGGCGCGCCCTGCCGAATGCCGTCTCACCAAGGTCAGCAAGGACCTTGCGGAAGGGATCAAGCGGGACATCTGTTTTTGTCTGGCACGCACGTTACTCTTTATTCAGTGGCCTATTCAACGGAGCGCTGGTTTTGTTGAATTGATGGCTGTTGAATTGACAGCTGTTGAATGGATGGCTCAGTTTTGATTCATTTTATTCAGATGCTTGCCGGGAGCTGAATCTATTGGAGACTGTGTCTGCCGTGCTGGCGAAGCGCTGCGGGTGGGGCCGCCGCGAGGTAATTGGCTCGATCTGCGTCGAGACCCCGACAGCCTCGAGGCGGGACGACGGGATCGCTGCAAAATAATGTCTGTTATTTATTGAATGAATGATTGAATGGGACGCTGGTCAGACGTTGGCTTGCAAAGTGTTCAGCATTTGCGCACTGGTTGACAGCACCACGCCGCGGCGAACCATGTCATCCAGGAACGCCTGGTGCTGCACTTCAAAGCCGCCGACAGGGCTCATGCAATCGGTGAGCAACACCACTTTGCCTGTCTTGCCGGAGGGAAGGTTCAGGGCGATGTGCTCGGTGGTCGCCTTCACGCAGTGGCTGCTGGCCTCGCCGGCGATGACAAGCAGGTCCGACTGGTCCAGGGAAGCAATCAAGGCCGTGTTGAGTTGCGTCGCGGGGTCTTCTTCATCCGGCACCTCGGCCTGCAGGGCGCTGTAGTGCTCCGTCCAGGGGTTGCTGCCTTTGCTGATTTTCTGCACCATGGCCAGCCGGCTGTCTTCCCAATGGTTGTAGGCGGCCTTTACCGCGGGGTGGACGTTATGGCCCCAGCTGCCGATTTCACAGTGCACCGGCCAGACCATCAGGGTGTAGCGGCCACGCTTTTCCAACTCGTCGATATAGGCCAAGGCTTTCGGCAGCATTGAAGGGTCTTTGGGCGCATAGTCACCCTTGCGCACCTGCGCGGCCGTGATGGGCGTGAACGGCCCCACGGCTTCACCCGCGCCGGTTTTCCAGAAGGTCGGGTGGGCAATGTCAAACCTGTGGTGGGAGTCCAGTGTCACACCGATGGCGGAGATGCCGGAAGCGCCTTCCCGTATCAGCTTCGCCAGGCGCAGCATGTCTGCGTGGGCGCCTGCCACAGGCAAGGCGGGGGAAGTGGCGGCCCCCGTGACAGGGTCGATGGGCCGCCAGTCGGCCGGCAGGTCGCAAAAGTCGTTTTGCGGGTCGATGATCAGAAGCTGTATGGTTTTTTTCATGTGGTCCTCCATTGATCTTGAATGGGTACAACGTGAATTGGTGCAACGCCGTCGACTCTCGCAGCAGCCGGTAGCGGGTAGTGGTTACGCCACCAGGATTCCCTTGGTGGCGCAAACACCGATTCTGGCTTCCATACCTGCAGTGAACCGCAGAAAGTCCGATTCCATGCCATCCGAGAAGATTACTCCGTTGTCCGGCATGCGCGAACGCAGCGTCAGCACTTCCGACTCCCCGATCTCGCCATAGAGCAGGGAAGTCTGGGAAGCCCGGCTGGCGAAAGGCTCCCGCACGGCGAAGATCAGATGATCCGTGTCGCGGGGCATGGGTTCGTAGCCATCGCCCTGCCCATGCCCCACGGCCCTGGCAATACCGACCGAACCCGTGACGATGCTTTTAAGCCAGGCCGTGGAGCCCAGTCCGGTCGAGACGATCAGGCCGGAAGAGGACTGCGCCTCTTTCATTCCCCGAAACTCGATGTCGTAGAGCGCCGACGTATGGCTTTTCGGGCCTATGAACAAATCGTTGACGCCTCTCAGCACCTGGCCGTCAGACAGCGTGGCCTCCGCCATGGTGACCAGCGAGGTGGCGCGGCTGTCCCTGGCCACCCCGGGCAGTACCGCGCCCACCTGCAACGGTTCAAAGGGAAGTAATACGCCGTCCCAGCGTTTGGGTTCCGGGTTCACGCCAACCAGCGGT
>NZ_JBFUJO010000053.1:0-8526 GCF_056401355.1 Polaromonas sp. P4_F4
TTGCCGCTTTCGTGAAAAAGAGCCTTCGAGCGTTCCCGAGCAGAGGGTTGCCGGCGGCTTTGACCGCCTCGCACTGGAGAACGACCTGCCCACGGCCACTGGCCATCTGAAGGGCTTGCTCGACACTCGCGGCCTCGACTTGCTGCGTCGAAACGCGGCCCCGAGGGTCCATGACAACGACGTTAAAAGCGGTTGCGCTCATCGATACCAAGCGGCGCAGGTGAAGGAGCGGCGGTCATTCGGGTGACGACAGCGCAATGTCTTTGGCATCACCGCTGCCACCGGGTTGTCCGTCGGAGCCCAGCGAAATGAGATCGACGTCGCGTTGCAATTCAGACAGCTTGTAAATGTAGGCGTGTCCCCAGGGATCCAGGGGCACCCCTTTCTTGAGATAGGGGCCCTGCCATCTTGGTACGCCTGGTGGCTGCGAGATGAGCGCTTCCAGGCCCTGCTCAAGGGTAGGGAAGGCGCCAACTTCCAGTCGGTATTGATCCAGGGCTTTTTCGAGGGCGTCCATTTGGGCGCGTGCTACTTTGACTTTGGACTTCGCAACCGTATCGAAAAACCGTGGCGCTACCAAGCCGGTGAGCAGCCCGATGATGACGATTACCACCAGCAGTTCGAGCAGAGTAAAACCGCCGAGTAAACGGTTGCGGTCAGCACACTTCAAATAAGTGCGCCTGGCACGGCGGTGGTAGTGGCTCTCTTGGATCCGCGTCGCCTGCGGGGTCAGTTCTTTATCGATGCCTGCGCTGCTGGGGGTTTCAATAGTTGCACGATTCGTTGCCTGTTCGTTGGTTTTTTTGTCGCTCATGAATCTCTTTTTTTTTCGATAAAACGACGACTTCGTCAATTACCTGATTCCAACCAAGAGGTCAGCAAGTTCTGTTCCTAGTCTCCGCACTATTGTCGCCAAATCAATTGCGCATTATTTGCGCGGTGATGAATGCGTAGGACTGTACTTGAATGGCGAAAGACTGACATCCTCTAACTGGGGGGTGCCCTTTATCAAGCGATACATCTTTAGTGTTCTTTTTCCGTTGTGCACGCTGGTTGTTGAGTTGCAGTAGGCTGTTTCCGCCAGCGGCTGGGTTTGTAGTCGATGCTGAATTAAACCTGTGGGCTTAGTGGCTCCGACGCTACACTGCCCTCCAAATAGAGGGAGACAGAACCGCACCCCACCGCTAGACTGCGACGCACATTCGCCTAACTCGGCGAGAAAAAAATGGGGTGGGGGGAAATCAATGAGCTTATTGCAGCTACTCGCATCGGGCACGGTGCGGGTGAGTCGACTGCGGTCCTTGTTTTGGGCGCGGTTGTGTGTTATTTCCCTTTTTGTCATCTGCGGCATGGGCTCCGTTGCGCCCGCCTTTGCGGCGCCGTCGGATTGCGCTGGAACGTCGCTGGACGGGCAGGCGGCCTGTATTTTGCCGATGTATGCGTCACCGACTTATAGCTGGTGCACTGAAACCGGCTCATACCTTTACATCGATAACGCATTCAATGCCTGCTACGCCGAATTAGGCCTTAGCTCACCACTGACGAGTGAAAGCCAGGTTATTGCCGTCACAAATTGCGCAGACCGAAAATTAAGGTCGAATGCGGCTGGTTCTGGATACAGCGGACCCATACCGTGGGCGCCGACGGGCTCGACGAGTCCGAACGATAACCTGTGCTGGGCATACGTTCCATCAAGAGTGGTTAACGGACACTACGTGATGGGTTGGGCGAAAGACGCTGTAAGCAGCTTTGGGATGATGTTCATGCGCTCTGAAACTCCTTCCTGCCCAGCGGGATATACGGGGGTTTACAAGCTTCTCAATGGCTTCAATGAGCTGGTGTCTTGTAAGCCCGTTGTCTCGGGCCAGACCTGTGCTCCCGATAGCGAATGGAATACTTCGCTCAACTCGTGTGTTTTAAAGCTAGACGTCTACCGGAATACTTCAAAACCTGATCAATCGAGTTGTCGGCGAAAGACAATGGATCCGCCCGTTGGGCATCCTATTTATCCACTGTCTGGCGTCAATCGCGAAACCATTGAAACCGGGTTTGACGTCGGCACGGAGTCATTGCAATTGATCTATGACACCGCGCGACAGCTGAGCGGTTTAACGTCAGGAAATTTGCCATCCTTCGGCCGCCTGTGGGTGAGCAACCTGCACCGTAACTTAAGCATCTCCACCGGATCGACAGCCATCAAGGCCTATCGGGGCAACGGCGGCATGGTGACCTTTGTGCTCAAGGCCGGGGTGTACACCCCGGATGGGGACATCAATGACCGCATTGCGGCAGTCGCCGGTGGCTACGCCTACACCAACGCAGCCGAGAAAAAAGTAGAGCTTTACAACGCGGCTGGGCAGCTCACCAGCATCAGCGATTCGACCGGCAAGACATTGTCGTTTACCTACAGCACCTCGGGCACGGTGACAGCACCTGAGTCCGGCTACCTGATGCAAATTACGGCCAACACCGGACGAATACTGAAATTTGAGTACAGCCTTCCGGCAGGTGCCAACCCCGTGCTGGATGGCCGCATCTCCAGGATCATCGATACCAGCGGCAACGCCATTGCGGTGGGTTATGACGCAAGTGGAAACCTATCGTCCATCACCTGGCCGGGTGGCAAGACTCGGCAGTTCCTGTACGAGAGCGCCACTTTGCCCTGGGCTCTGACCGGCGTGATCGACGAGAACGCCAGCAGATTCCTGACGTTCACGTATGACTCGCTGGGCCGGGCTACCTCCACTGTGCAGGCGGGCGGTGTGGATAGTTATAGCGTGAGCTACGCCTCGCCGCCGGCCATGGTGATCAACGAGGTGCTGGACTCGGTGGCGAAAATAAAATACCGGTACCACGAAATCCAGCCGCCCACATCGGTTTCGCTGACTCAGCCAACAGGACAAAACGCGAGCTGGTCTGCGATCAATGCCGTCGGCTCACCAGCGCTGACTGGGGCAAGCCAGCCAGCCGGGTCGGGTTGTGCCGCGGCAAACAATGCGATGGCGTATGACTCGAATGGGAACCTGCTGTCGCACGACAACTTTCAAGGGGAGCGGTCCTGCTACGCCTATGACAGCAGCAACCGTGAAATATTGCGGATTGAGGGACTGGCAAATACAGCCAATTGCGCCACAGTCCTGGCGCCCAATGCTGTGCTCCCCTCGGGTTCCAGAAAGACTCTTACCCAATGGCATCCTGATTGGAGGGCTCCGATAAATGTCACGGCCCCGGGAAAAATCACCAGTCTGGTTTATCAAGGGCAAGCGGACCCATTCAACAACAATACGGTTGCTAGTTGCACATCCGCTCAAAACTTGCCCAATGGCAAGCCGTTGCCAGTAGTTTGTAAACGTGTAGAGCAGGCAACGTTGGATGTGGGTGGAGGATCTGCCGCGCTCTATGACCCCTATTTCAGTAACGTCGGCCTGCTGTTGCACGGCGATGGCACGAACGGAAGCACCACGTTTACCGACAGCAGTCCCGTGCCCAAGCTGGTGACGGTTGGGGGGAATGCCAAGATCAGCGCAGCGCAAAGCAAGTTTGGCGGATCGTCAATGTATTTCGACGGCGTACGGGATTATGTTTCTGTTCCCTCTAATCCATCCCTTTCCATGGGGTCATCTGACTTCACGCTGGAGATGTGGATTTACAAGCTCGGAAACAATGCAAACACATCACGCCTATGGAATCCCGATGGCGATTTGTATGCGGACGCAAACCTCGGAATTGACGCAAGCGGAAACCTGGTGAGTTACGGCTCATCCACTGGAACAAGCTGGAACGCCTGGGCTTTTGCGACGGGCATTGCCATTCCAAATGGCGTTTGGAAGCATGTGGCGCTGGTGAGGTCGGGCGGGACGGTGACCCTGTATGTTGACGGAGTCGGCACGGTCATCACAACAACCCTGGGTGCAACGGTACTCTATGACGGGGGGTATACGCATGTGATTGGAGGCCAGGGGGTGGGTCTTGATCGTCCATTCAACGGGTACGTTGATGATGTGCGCATTACCAAGGGGGTGGCGCGGTATATGGGGACATTTTCTGTGCCAACTTCCGCGTATTCGGGGCAAGCGAATTTAGATCCCAGTGCTCCAACGAAAACATCACTCTTTGCCTATGACGCGGCTGGCCGTCTTTTGACCAGCCGAGACCCGTTAGGACGGGTGAGTACCTATGCTTATTACAGCGATACAACAGGCGTGTTTGCCACTGATCCAAGCATCAGTAACGTCGGCCTGCTATTGCACGGTGATGGGACTGACGGATCCACGTCATTCACAGATAGCAGCGAGGCGCCCAAAGCAGTGACGGCTGGAGGGACCGCCAAGATCAGCACAGCGCAAAGTAAATTTGGCGGATCGTCAATGTATTTCGACGGCGTACGGGATTATGTTTCTGTGCCTTCTAATCCATCCCTTTCCATGGGGTCATCTGACTTCACGCTGGAGATGTGGATTTACAAGCTCGGAAACAATGCAAACACATCACGCCTATGGAATCCCGATGGCGATTTGTATGCGGATGCAAACCTCGGAATTGACGCAAGCGGAAACCTGGTGAGTTACGGCTCATCCACTGGAACAAGCTGGAACGCCTGGGCTTTCGCGACGGGCATTGCCATTCCAAATGGCGTTTGGAAGCATGTGGCGCTGGTGAGGTCGGGCGGGACGGTGACCCTGTATGTTGACGGAGTCGGCACGGTCATCACAACAACCCTGGGTGCAACGGTACTCTATGACGGGGGGTATACGCATGTGATTGGAGGCCAGGGGGTGGGTCTTGATCGTCCATTCAACGGGTACGTTGATGATGTGCGCATTACCAAGGGGGTGGCGCGGTATACGGCTAACTACACCCCACCCACGCAGGCATTTTGGGACGGAACCTCAATCATTGACCCCAATGCAGTCGGTCACACGGCCGGCGACCTGCAAAGCATCACCAATGCGGCGGGCCATGTGACCCAGTTCACGCAGTACGACCGGGCCGGGCGCGTGCGCCAGATGATCGATGCCAAAGGCGTGGTGACCGACACCGTGTACACGCCACGCGGCTGGGTGGCCAGCGTCACCACCACCGCGCCAGGGGGCGTTGGGCGCACCACCAGCTATACCTACGACGGCGTCGGCCAGCTCACCCAGGTCAGCCAGCCCGACGGCACCACCCTGGGCTACAGCTACGACGCGGCGCACCGGCTGGTGGGCGTGACCGACGCTCGCGGCAACGCTGTGAACTACACCCTGGACAACGTAGGCAACCGCATCGCGGAGGAGGTGCGCGACCCTACCGGCGCCCTGCAGCGCTCCATCAGCCGCTCCTTTGATGCGCTGAACCGCTTGCAACAGGTCACTGGGGCATTCAATTGAGTGAGCTGACGCTGTTTCGAAGCTCCGACAGGCGCGGCGAAGAACTTGAAATTAATCTGGAAGGATGACGGTAATGCGTGGGCAGAGATTTCTCGGAGTTGTCTTTTTGTGGTGCTTGGGCGTTTCGGCATTCGGCCAAGAGGTCTGCACCCCCACACGCATCAGTGATTTCAACACGCAATGCGCAGCAACCGGCGCCTATGTCGCGTCGCTAGAGGCGCAGTGTGTGGCCGGCGGTGGCGGTAGCCACTATTACTGCGGCTACTATCCGCTTCCGTCCCGAGTAAGGCCTATCTACAACGGTCTGGTATGCGAAGTTACGTGGATTCGCTCTCCATGGGGCGGCGAAAGCGAGGTTCCTACCCATACTGACCCGTTCTCAACTCTGACATGTGGTTGCCCGCCGGGCAAAGTCAAGGACACCTCGGTCAACGACAGGTGCATCGATCCCGCGCTGCCGAAGGGCAATGGACCGAGTTGTCCGTCAACTCCCAATCCAATCCATATAGGAACGGGCAACAAGTGGGTGCGGGAGATTGACGTTGATCTAGGTGGCATGCGCTTTGCGCGCTACTACAACAGCAACCCGAACACTATTAATTCTGTCTTTGGCGCTCTATGGTCGGCTGATTATGCTCAGCGCCTCAGCATCCAGTCGTCGATGGTGGCCGCGCATCGCGCCGAAGGCAAGATATTTGTCTTCACGCTCTCAGGCTCTAACTACATTGGTGAGGCAGACGTCTCTGATCGACTTTATCGAGAGACAGATGGTGGCGGCAACCTCATAGCCTATAGGCTCGAAACTGCCGACCAATTATTCGAGCGGTACGACCTCGCCGGTCGGCTGCTCAGTGTGACCAATGTCCGTGGCCACAAGCAATCCTTGTCATATGACGTAGACAGTCGCCTTATCAAGGTGATTGATGAAGCGACAGGCCGCGTACTCCGGTTAACCTATGACGCCCAGCAGCGTATTGCACGCGTTACCGATGCTGCCGGTCAGCAGATTGACTACGCCTACGACGCGGCTAACAACTTGGCAAGCGTCACCTATCCAGATACGAAGGTCAAAACCTACCACTACAACGAGGCGGCCTATACCGGCGGCGCGAATTTGCCCAATGCGCTGACAGGCATAAGCGATGAGAATGGGTCTAGGCATGCTACGTACATGTATGACAGCACGGGGCGTGCTACTGGGGAATACCACGCGGGAGGCGTTAATAACTATCAGCTTGTCTATGGGGATAACAGCACAAGCCTGACTGATGCTGCTGGAGTGACCCGACTCTTCAACTTCCAGAACATCCTGAGTGTGATGAAAGACACCGGAAGCTCTCAGCCCGCAGGCAGTGGTTGCGGTGCGGCCTCATCCGGTGTGTCCTATGATCTCAGCGGCAATGCCCTGTCTAGGGATGACTTCGCGGGAAATCGAACCTGCTATGCCTATGACGGCAGTAATCGAGAGACGGTTCGGGTGGCGGGCTTGTCAACCAGTGTTGCTTGCTCTTCCGTGATAGGTAGCGGCGCCGCGTTGCCGGTCGGGGCGCGCAAGACCACCACCACTTGGCATCCTGACTGGCGAGTAGCCACCCTGGTCAATGAACCATTGCGTAAGGTCAGCACCGTGTATCACGGCCAGCCTGATCCCTTCAATAGCAATGTGGCGGCGAACTGCTCCACGGCTGCTGTCCTGCCGAACGGGAGGCCGGTACCACTCGTGTGCAAACAGGTGGAGCAGGCGATGTTGAGCACCGGTGCAGCCGACCCGGCAGTGCCTGCCCGCACAACGACTTATACATATGATGCGGCCGGCCGAATGCTCACTAGCAAGGATTCCAACAACCAGACCACGAGCTACAGCTACTACGTCAGCACGGCATTTACCGGCAACGTACCCGGGACTTACGACCCAGATTTCGACTTGGTGCAAGTCCTGTTACACGGCAACGGTGCGGATGGCATCACCTCAATGGTTGACGACAGTCCTTATCACCGGACTGTGACGCCGAACGGCAATGCCAAGATCAGCACGGCGCAAAGCAGGTTTGGCGGTTCATCGATTGCGTTTGATGGCGTTGTTGACTACCTATCCATTCCGTATAACGCTGATTTTGCTTTTGATGCAGGTGACTTCACCATTGAAACGTTCTTGTACAAGAGCGCCAACAACGCCAACGGAATCCGAATCTGGCACCCCAACGGCGATTATTACGATGGGGTCGTGGCCTATATTGATCCGAATGGCAATTTTGGCGCCTATGTGTCCACCAATGGAACGAGCTGGACACAATCCCTGCCTGTCGTTGCCAATCTGGCCAATGGCCAGTGGTACCACCTGGCGATCACGCGCAGTGGGGGTTCCATCTTTGCCTTTGTCAATGGCGTCAAGTACACCGTCACGACAGCGCTTGGAACTTCCGTGCTCTATACCAACGCTGCATACGGTCGTGTGATTGGTGGACAGGCTGGCGTGAATCGGGCGTTAAATGGCTATGTGGACGAGTTTCGTATCACCAGGAGTAAGGCGCGTTACACCGAGAATTTTGTTCCACCAACACAGGAATTTCTGAATAACGGTCAGGTTCTTAGCAGCGCCGACATAGGCCACACGACAGGCGATCTCCAGTCGATCACCAACGCAGCAGGTCACGTGACCCAGTTCACGCAGTACGACCAGGCAGGCCGGGTGCGCCAGATGGTCGATACCAAGGGCGTGGTGACCGACACCGCGTACACCCCACGCGGCTGGGTGGCCAGCGTCACCACCACCGCGCCAGGGGGCGTTGGGCGCACCACGAGTTACACCTACGACGGTGTCGGCCAGCTCACCCAGGTCAGCCAGCCCGACGGCACCAGCCTGGGCTACAGCTACGACGCGGCGCACAGATTGGTGGGCGTGACCGACGCCCGCGGCAACGCCGTCAGCTACACCCTGGACAACGTAGGCAACCGCATCGCCGAAGAGGTGCGCGACCCCACCGGCGCCCTGCAGCGCAGCATCAGCCGCTCCTTTGATGCGCTGAACCGGCTGCAACAGGTCAGCGGCGCCGCCCAGTAAGTGCCGGGCAAGTAAAACCAATAACAGATCGAACAAACACCGCAAACCACAAAAGCGGTGCTGCAACCACCCGGGAGGGGTACAACATGAGCAAGC
>NZ_JBFUJO010000054.1:0-7818 GCF_056401355.1 Polaromonas sp. P4_F4
GCTCGTAGTAGCGCGTGAGCTTGGCGTAGCCGAGCCGCTTGACCTCGTTGGGCGTGAACAGCCCGTCAAACAGCATCTGGTTGAGCGTGAGCGTCGTGCCACGGAAGTTGTAACGGCCAAAGTCGGTCAAGGGCGTCTCGCGGCTCTCGCGGCCGGTGCCGGCGCGCAAGTCGATCTGGGGGAAATAGCCGCCGCGGGCCACGTCTCGTTCGTTGCCGGCGGCCTGGAAGCCGTGCCAGCGGGCCTGCACCTCGGGGTTGCTGACCACCGCCTTGCGCGCTGCGTCCACCATGGGCTCAGGCAATGTTTGCGCCTGTGCTGCCATGCTGGTCAACACGGCCGCAGCGATTATTGAAAAGTTCGCTTTCATGCAACCACCTTGTTAATTAGTGTTTCGAGTTAGCGTTTATAGCTTCAAAATGTTGCTTTGAATATCCCCTATTCAAGGGATGCCAATCACCTACGCACCAGGTTTGCTGCCCCGCCGGCTTTCGGTTAGGCTTGCCGCCATGTGGAACGCTGCCATGACACGTCAAGGCCTTCGCGCCTGTCTCGTGCCTTGGGGCAGGGGGTGCTTGCTCGCCCTGCTGGTGGCGCTGGGCGCGTCGGTCGCGGCGCCAGATCTCGACAAGACCCAGGCCTTGGCCATGCAGCGCTATGGCTCGCGGGCTGCCGAGACGGTGGTGGCCTGGCGCCGGCTGATTGAAGAGTCGCGCGCGCTGCCCGATGCGGACAAGCTCGACAAGGTCAACACTTTCTTCAACCGGCGCATCCTGTTTGAAAGCGATGCCGTCATCTGGCAGCAGGAAGATTACTGGGCCACTCCGCTCGAGTTCATCGGCCGTGGCGCCGGTGATTGCGAAGACTTCTCGATAGCCAAGTACGTCACGCTGCTGATGCTCGGCATCGGCAACGATCGCTTACGCCTGATTTACGTCCGCGCCCGCATCGGTTCGACCACGACCGTGGCCCACATGGTGCTGGGGTTTTATCCCCAGCCGACCGATGAACCACTGATTCTCGACAACCTGATCAGCAGCGTGCGCCCCGCCTCGATGCGCAGCGATCTCGCACCGGTCTTCAGTTTCAACAGCGCCGGCTTGTGGGTGGGAGGGGGCACCTCCTCCCTGGCCGACCCCACGACACGCCTGTCGCGCTGGCGCGATGTGCTTGACCGTATGCGCCAGGAAGGCCTGTCGCCGTGACCCCTTCAACCCCGATCCCTTCACGTCCTGACTCACTCACGTCCTGATACATTCCCTTACTCAGCGAGTTACCACCATGTCCCTTATCAAACAGCTCTGGATCGCCATCATCGTGGTCATGACCATTGCCTTCGGCGGCAGCATGGTCGTCAGCGTGTTGTCTGCGCGCCACTATCTGGAGCAGCAGCTGCAAGTGAAGAACATCGACAACGCCACGGCGCTGGCCCTGTCGCTGTCGCAGCTGCCCAAGGACCAGGTCACGGTCGAGCTGCAGGTGGCGACCCAGTTTGACGCCGGGCACTACCGCTTCATTCGCATCGTTTCGCCCACCGGCCAGACACTGGTGGAGCGCATCTTCACCGGTCAATTGCAAGGCGCACCGGCCTGGTTCGCCGCGCTGATCCCGATCCGCGCAGCGCCCGGCCAGGCCCTGATCCAGGATGGCTGGAAACAGTATGGAACGCTCACCCTGGCCAGCCACGAGCAATATGTGTACAAGAGCCTGTGGGACGGCACGCTGGAGCTGCTGCTGTGGTTTGTGCTCGGCAGCGTGATCACCGGCATCGCCGGCACGCTGGCCATACGCTTCATCACACGGCCGCTGGGCGACGTGGTGGGCCAGGCTGAGGCCATTGCAGAGCGCCGCTTCCTGCGCATCGCAGAACCGCGCACCCCCGAACTGCGCAGCGTGGTGCGCGCCATGAACAGCATGGTGGAGCGCCTGAAAGCCCTTTTCAGCGAGGAGGCCGCGCGCCTGGAAGCGCTGCGCCAGAAGGTCAACCTGGACGCGCTGACCGGACTGTCCGGGCGCGAGCATTTCCTGTCGCAACTGCGCGAGTTGCTGGTGGGCGAGGACTCCGGCGCCGAAGGCGTGCTGATCATGCTGCGCGTGAAAGACCTGAACATGCTGAACGCCCGGCTCGGCCACCAGCGTGCGGATGTGCTGCTCCAGCAGCTCGGCGGCGTGCTCAAGGACAGCGCACAAGAGCATCTCGGCCAGCAGGCCGGGCGCCTGAAAGGCGGTGAATTTGCCCTGGCCTGTCCGGGCGTCACCTCGCCGGTGCAAGCCGCCAACGAGTTGGACCAGCGCCTGAACCAGGTCTGGCTGCCGAACTGGGCGGCCGAAATGCCCGACCTGTTTCACCTGGCGGCCGTATCCTACCAGCGCGGACAGGCCATCGGCGATCTGCTCAGCCGCGCCGACGAAGCCCTGGCACTCGCCGAGGCCCAGGGCCCGAACAGCTGGCATGCCAGCGATATCGACAGCGGCCGCGCCGCACGCCCCGCCGAGCAGTGGCGCAGCCTGCTGACCGAAGCCGTCGCCAGCGGCAAACTGCGGCTCGCCTTCCACCGCGTAGTCGGCAGCGGCAACCTTGCGGCCATCCACCAGGAAGGCGTGATTCGCCTGCAAATCGACGACGCCGGCACACTGCTGCCCGCCCGCGACTTCATGCCGATGGCCGCGCACCTCAACCTCAGCGCGCCAATAGACCTCGAGGTGGTCAGGCTCGCCATAGCCCACCTGCGCACCACGGCCGGCGACATTGCCGTCAACCTGTCGGCCGAAACCATCGCCGACTTCAGCTTCCGCTATGAGCTCAGGATGCTGCTGGAATTCCACCCCGAGATGTGCAAGCGACTGCTGTTCGAGGTGCCCGAGCAAGGTGTGTTCAAACAGTTCGATGCCTTTCGCGACCTGGTTCTTACCCTCAAACCACTGGGCTGCCGCGTCGGCATCGAATACTTCGGCCAGCGCTTTGCCGAAGGCGACAAACTCGCCGACCTCGGCCTGGACTACATCAAGGTCCACCCCAGCTATGTGCGAGACATCGCCCACAACCCGGGTAACCAGGAATTCCTCAAGGGCCTGTGCAACGTGGCACGCAATTTCGGCATCGTGGTGATAGCGCTCGGCGTCGAGTCCGACAGCGACCTGCCGCTGCTGGCCTCGCTCGGATTTGACGGCGTAACAGGACCGGGTGTAAAGTAACCAACTGTTAAAAGGCCGTGGCCGGTTCCAATTCCGATTCCTCATGCCACGCCGCATTGATTGGAATTGCCGTGAACTGCATGAAGTCCGTGCCTGCCAGATGGCCCCTTGGGCTCATTGGGGCCATTGGCCTGGTCTGGGCTGCATGCATCCCCGCGGGCCCGGTGCACGCGCAAGACCTCCGCGCACTGCAGACACCCACCGCCGTGCTGGCGGACGAACCGCCCGCGCTGCGTCGTCTGATGCAGCAGGCCAACGAGCTGGAGTCGGCGGTCGACACGGATGACAACGCCTGGCGCGCCGCCGTACTCTATTGCGAAGCATCCCGCTCAGGCAGCATTGAGGGGCAGTATCGCCTGGGCGTGCTCTATGCCTTTGGCAAAGGCGTCCCCGAGAGCCGGCCGCTCGCTGCCGCCCTGTTTTCCCAAGCCGCCTCGCAGGGTCATGCGCAGGCAGGCAAGATGCTCGACAGCGTTCAGCTCAGTTCAGCCGAACTGCCCGCCTGCGTGACGCAGGCCCAGTTGCCCGAGAAGGCGCCAACACGCGTTTTCCGGGATCTGCAGCTCGATTTAGCGTCCGGCAACACGCCCTCCATCGATCAGTTTCTGCAGGCCCTGCCGGCCCGCAAGCGCTGGGTGATCCCGCTGGCGACGACGCTGAGTGCGTGGTATTCGCTCGACCCCAGGCTGGTCCTCTCCGTCATCGCCGTGGAGTCCAACTTCGAGTCCGGCGCCCAGTCGCCCAAGGCGGCCATGGGGCTCATGCAACTGATTCCCGACACCGCCGAGCGCTTCAATGTGCGCAACGCCTACAACGCCACGCAGAACATGCGCGGCGGCATGGCCTACCTGCGCTGGCTGCTGGCGTACTACCGCGGCAACATCGCTTATGCGCTGGCCGCCTACAACGCCGGAGAGGGCCGGGTGGACCGCTACAAGGGCATACCGCCCTTCCCCGAGACCCGTGCCTACGTGCGCCGCGTGATGGGCCTGTACGGGCGCAGCAGCCACGACTTTGACGAGAGCATCACCGACGCCTCGCCGTGGCTGCGCCCCAAAGTCCCCTAAGTCGGTCAAYCCGGTCAGCCAAATCTCAGCCGCATAAAAAAAGGACAGGCCACTTGCGCGGTCTGCCCTGCAAAAACCAGCCCGGCCAGCGGGCGGCCGACGATCAGACGTCGGTTTTCAAATTGCCGTCAGCCAGCAACTTGGTGATGATGGCCGAGTCGGATGTCCCTCCCGCCGCAGCCTGCAAAGCCRCATATTGCACATTTTCCAGCGTGATGGTCTGCGTGACCGCACTGCCRGCACCAGCCGCATGAACMGAGATCAGTGTCTGGCCGCTGCCATTGGCAGAGAAGTCCAGGTACGCATCCAGGCTGCCYGCRTTGGCRTGCTCGSMGCTCAACARRTCCTTCARGTCCAATGCATCACCACCGATGCCGAGTGTGAAATCCTTGATCACATCGGCGGCCGGCGTTCCGACGGTGCCTTGATCACCCAGGCTCCACTTGAACGTATCGGAACCCAGACCGCCCGCCATCATGTCGTCCCCTGCCCCGCCAGTGATCGATTCACCTGTCGAGGTACCCAATATCGCATCACCGGCACTGGTTCCCGAGATCGGGTCGCCAGCACTTCCGCCCAGCAATTGGATATTCAGCGTCTGTGACGCCGTCAAATCGCCGTCTCCATCCGTCCCAGAAACACTGAACTGCAATACCTGCTCGGCCGGGAGAAGATTCTGACTGTACGAAAAAGAATCCACCTTTGCGTTCCCGCCCGTCACATTAAATGTGATCGTCGAAAAATCATTCAAAGGATTAATGGTGAATGACCCATCAACTCCGAAGGTAACCAGGCCGGCGTCCCCTGCATCAGTGGACCACGACATGACAAAGTCAGAGCTGGACTGCTGCTTGACCGCAAACGACACACTGTCCACCTGGTTGCCGGCAAACGTGACGCTGAAGTCATCGCCCGGGTTCAGGTTCCCGTCGTTCACGCCAAAACCAGCGCTCGTCGGCTTGATCTGGTCCCCGCCCAAACCGGTGAAGGTGATGGCATCTGCGCCAGTCCCCAGCGTCAGCGAAGGCACTGCCGCACCGCCCTGGACACTGCCAAAATCAGCCACCTTCGTCACCGACGGACGCGGGTCGATCAAATCGAATTCGTACGTCCCATCGGGGTTGATGGTCAGGGCAAAGAAGTTGGTCGTGCTGGCGCCGGTTCCGGCTGTGATGGTCGTTGATCCGTCGAGGTTGTGCTGTACGGCGGAATAATTGACACCACTCAGGCTTGTCAACGCGGACAAATTGATGACCCCTTCCCCATCTGCGCCGAAGGTCATATCGTGGGTGCCAGAAAGCACCCCTGCCTGGTTCGCAATAATGCCGTAATCAATTTGTGTGAACGTCGGCGCGTCGTCGTTGAAGGTCACGTTCAGCGTGCCGGTGGTGGAGCTGCCGTCGCTGTCGGTCACCGTGTAGGTGAGGCCTACGACCGGCGCGCTCGTTTCATTGTTGCCAGCCGCTTGCAGCACGTTGTCCACCAGCGTCAGCGTGTAGGCGCCTGTGGTCTGGTTCACCACCACATGGAACAACTCGCCACGCGGGCCGGTCGCCGTCAGTGTGCTGCCGCTCCACGTGTAGTTCACCGTTTCAGTGCCCACCGTGCCGCTGGTGCCGTTCAGCGAGGCAAAGTTGACCGTGCCCGCGCCGTCGCCGCCGAAACTCAAGGCCAGCGTGCCGGCATAGATCGCCTCGCTGGCGTTGCTGTCGCCGCCCTGGTTGGCGTTGATGTCGCCCGTGGTGCTGGCAGGGTTGCCGCCGCTCAGGCCGTCGTCATCCACAAAGGCCGCCGTGGTGCCACCCGTCGGGGTGTTGGCGTCCAGGCTGTCAAAGCTGACGGTGCCCGTGGTCGTGTCGCCGTCGCCATCGGTGACGGTGAAGGTGAAGTTGTCCAGCGGCTGGCTGCTGGTGTTGCTGTTGGCCGTGTAGGTGTACGCCCCCGTGGCAGCGTTCACCACCAGCTGGCCGGTGCCGGTCGTCACCGTGATCGTGCCGCCCACCGGCGCAACACCGTTGATGGAGGTGATCGAGGCGCCGTCCGCGCCCGCCACGAAGTCAAACGTGCCGCCGACGCTGGAGCCTTCGTTCACCGTGACCGTGCCTTCATTGCTGGCCGTCGGCGCATCGTCGTTGAAGGTCACGTTCAGCGTGCCGGTGGTGGAGCTGCCGTCGCTGTCGGTCACCGTGTAGGTGAGGCCTACGACCGGCGCGCTCGTTTCATTGTTGCCAGCCGCTTGCAGCACGTTGTCCACCAGCGTCAGCGTGTAGGCGCCCGTGGTCTGGTTCACCACCACATGGAACAACTCGCCACGCGGGCCGATCGCCGTCAGCGTGCTGCCGCTCCACGTGTAGTTCACCGTTTCGGTGCCCACCGTGCCACTGGTGCCGTTCAGCGAGGCAAAGTTGACCGTGCCCGCGCCGTCACCGCCGAAACTCAAGGCCAGCGTGCCGGTATAGATCGCCTCGCTTGCGTTGCTGTCGCCACCCTGGTTGGCGTTGATGTCGCCCGTGGTGCTGGCAGGGTTGCCGCCGCTCAAGCCGTCGTCGTCCACAAAGGCCGCCGTGGTGCCGCCCGTCGGGGTGTTGGCGTCCAGGCTGTCAAAGCTGACGGTGCCCGTGGTTGTGTCGCCGTCGCCATCGGTGACGGTGAAGGTGAAGTTGTCCAGCGGCTGGCTGCTGGTGTTGCTGTTGGCCGTGTAGGTATACGCACCCGTGGCAGCGTTCACCACCAACTGGCCCGTGCCGGTCGTCACCGTGATCGTGCCGCCCACCGGCGCAACACCGTTGACAGAGGTGATCGAGGCGCCGTCCGCGCCCGCCACGAAGTCAAACGTGCCGCCGACGCTGGAGCCTTCGTTCACTGTGACCGTGCCTTCATTGCTGGCCGTCGGCACATCGTCCACGATGTCCACGGTGATGGTGCTGGTCACCGTGTTGCCGTTGGCATCCGTCGCCTGGTAGGTGAAGGTGTCGCGGTTGTTCTCGGTGTTGGTGCCGTTGTTGGCATCCGGGCTGGTGTCAAAGCGCTGCGTCAGCGTGTAGCTGTAGCTGCCGTCCGCATTGAGCGTCAGCGTGCCGAAGCTGCCTGCGGCCGGGCTCGTCAGCGCGTAGCTGTAGCCGCCTGCRCCGCCGCTGACGTTGCCCACCAGCGTGCCGGCCGCCGTCTCGGCCGTGCTCGACGGGTTGCTGCCCGTGGCCAGCGCCGCTTCGTTGACCGTGATGTCGTCGTTGCTTGCCACCAGGCCGGCGTCGGTCAGCGTGATCGTCAGCGTCGTCGTGCTCAGGTCGCCGTCGCCGTCCTTGATGGTGTACACAAAGGTGTCGGTCGCACCRGCCGGCGGCACCACGTTCGGGCTGCCGTCGTAGCTGTAGCTGCCGTTGGCCTGCAGTGTCAGCGTGCCGAAGCTGCCGGCAATGACCGTGTTCACGCCCGTCTGCACCGCCGTCGTGGTGTCGCCTCCGGCCACCCGCACGCCCACCACGCCGCCACCGGCTGCCGCGCCGTCGGCGCCGAACACGTCGTCCGTGCCGTCCGTCAGCACGTTGCCGCCCAC
>NZ_JBFUJO010000055.1:0-6678 GCF_056401355.1 Polaromonas sp. P4_F4
TTTCTCCGCGAATGCGGGAGTCGCGACAGCAGCCGCACCAAGTGCGACGACTGCGGCAAACCGCACGATTAATGTAGATATCATCCTCGTTCTCCTAATGAAAGTCATGATCCTCGTTGCCCCCACCCACGCCGCTCTTTCACATTGTCCTTAGCCTATACCGTTCGACCGCCTCGCCGCCCACAGTTCAAACCTCGCGCGGCATGAATTTGCGAGGATCGTAGACATGAGCCGGCTCGTCTGCTCGGTAGCGGCCACGACGCACACCTCATCAGTTATATCCTTCTCGTTGTCGAGCTCGAAGCGCGGGGTTGACAACTTAACCGCATGTTCTGTGCCAGGCAATTCATGTGCCTGCGTGTGCTGTGTGCCCCTCAACGTCTTTGACCATTTCACTGCAAGCTTCATGCGACGCACTCATTCCACCGTATGCCCGGACACGGAGTCAACTTAGTGTATGTATTCTTAAAAGACACTCCTGGACCTGAATGTATTCCGGAGGCACATCCTTGCAAAGAATGCGGACTTTGGCGAGACACCGACCTGAGACCCAAGCCACGAACCGAAGTTGACCCCATTTCACAGACACCTTATGGTTCTCAAAGAAGGAGTCCTAGACGTCCAAATACCGAACGGCGTACAGGTCGGAGTTTCGCCAGCTACTCGTGGATTTGGTGCATGCAGGGCGCAGTGCCAACGGTGTGCCCAAGGAGTTCGGCCTGCACGCGACCACAGTAGCCAAGTGGGTGCGACTGAGCTCAATGGGCACGTCAGCGGCGGTGCCTCCGCCCAGAAGTAATGTCCCGCAAGGGCCGCTGAATGCGATTGAACGTCAGGAGCTTGTCGAACTGCGCCGCAAATTGCGTCAGGTACAGATGGAGCGAGACATATGGCAAAGGCTACGGCTTGGTTTGCCAGTAAAAGCGAGAAGGCGTCCACGACGTCTACGAACTCGTGAAAGCAAATGAGGCCGTTCTACCCCTGCGCGCCCAGTGTGAAACCCTGAAGGTCTCCACCAGCGGGGACTAGGACTGGCGCGCTCGCCTCATCAGCAAACGTGCCTAGGCCAATACGAGTTTAAACGAGCACATTCGCACGGCCCACCGCGCCAGCGACGAGACTTACGGCATAGTCCGTATTCGTGCCGAGTTGACTGACACGGGCATTGTCGCCAGTCACAAACGCATTACCCGCTTGGTGCGGGCAATGCACATCCAAGGCGTGAGCAGCAGACAAGCCTGGTGCGCGACCACCGAGCGCAACAAGCGCCAGCGCCCGGCGTCCGATCTGATGAACCGGGTGTTTGCGGCCAAGGACATCAATGAACTTTGGGTGACCGACATGACGTATGTGCCCATGTGGGAAGACGTTTTGTAGCTGGCGGTGGCCACCGATATCCACAGCCGTTAGGTGGTGGGCTAGCCTTTGGGGTTCAGATGACGGCAGACCTTGTCATCGCAGCGCTCAACATGGCTTTGCACACCCCGCAGACCTGAACCGGTCATTCACCATTCCGACAGGGCAGCCAGTACACAGCATCGCCTTTGGCAACCGGTACAAGGAAATGGGTGTTCGACCTTCGATGAGCAGCGTCGGCGATGCCTATAACAACGCCATGGCCGACAGCTTTTTTTGCCAGGCTGGACTGTGAACTTATTGCCCGACGCAGCTGGAAACCCAAGACCGAGGCACGCCTGGCCATATTCACCTGGATTGAGAGTTGGTACAAACCGCACCGGAGGCACTCCGGCTTGAACTATCTGTCACCAATAACTTCGAAAGGAAACATCAGGGGAAAATCATCAGCACCGAAACCCAGACAATTTCTGAGCTTCATTGAAGGAGCTCAAACTGTCCGTGGAGACGGGTCAAGTCCAAACCGCCGGATGCGTTCGTCAGCTGAAGGGAATCGTGAGGGACAGGATTTCCGCGATGTTCGCCGAGCTCTCGATCGTCCATATCTTATCGACGAGCGCTGTCCGAGCACCGCGCGAGATCCGCGACGCTGCCAAAGATTCGAACTTGCTTTCGAGCTCTGCGTCGGTGAGCGGTCGCTCAAGTCCACCGCGGGCGTGCTTCACGTCGATTGTGTGCTCGCGTGCGTCGGTGGTCCTGAGCGTAATCCGGGCCGCTTCGACGCCAAGTGTCGGGTCGACCCTAAGGACGATCTTTCGGCGGAGGACGCCTACCCGCGGGTCCTGCACACGCGCATCGGTGAAGGAGGTCGAATCCGGCTCGCCAAAAAGCAAGGTCACGGCGGCCGCATGTTGCGCGCTCACCTGCGCCTCCCGACCTGAAGATATTTCTGGTCGATCCGCACGCTGCGCAAGTAACGGGCTCCCGGTGATGAGGACCTGCTCGATGTGATCGAGATCCGTCTCCGTGGCTTCACGCAAGGCCAAGCAACCGTCTATGATCGGATTGATCACAACGCCGCAGGGATAGGGCTTGTATGCATTCTTTGTAAGCTCCCAGCTCTCGCCGAGCCCGGTCACAATCGCTTCCATGTCGGCAATATCCGCCATGACCGCTAGAAGTCCCTGGGGACCCTCGATCGAATGCGGCGGTGCGGTGAAGCCACTCTGTGCCAGCAGCGCGCTCCACAACCCGTTTCGGCTGGCGTTGCCGATGCTGATGCTCTTCGCCATGGTCCCGAGGCATTCTACGAGGCCTGCAGATTGTGTTGCGGCATTGCCGAGCGCGTACACGGTCCTTACTTCGTCTAGTCCTAGCGCCTTGCTGGCCGCGCCAGCTGAGCCCAGAATGCCGCAGGTCGCGGTGATGTGCCAGCCTTTGCGGTAGTGCATAGGTGAGATTGCGTTGCCGATTCGGCATTCCACCTCCACGCCGACAGCGAAAGCCGTCAGTAATTCTTCGCCGGTCATCTTTTTCCGCTCCCCCAGCGCGAGCAGAGTTGGGGCAACGGGCGCGGTGGGGTGAATCACGGTACGGATGTGAGTGTCATCAAAGTCCGCAATGTTCGCACTCGCCGCATTTAGAAAACTTGCGCTTAGCGTATCGATCCGCTCTGAACGACCAATGATAGTTGCTTGGGATCCGCCGCTGAACTCGGAAAGGGACGCGATGGCTAAATCTATGGCCGGCTCGCGGCAGCCTCCAATAGCGGTTCCGAAAAAATTGAGAATGGCTCGCTTGCCTTCGTGTCTCACTTCCTTCGGGACATCTTCCCAACGGGTGTGCGAGATGAATTGGGCAAGACGTTGCGTTATGTTGTAATGATTCACGGCTGTATCCATGGCAAATGCATTCGCGGCAATCTCATCACTACATCGCCATGCCGCGCAAAAGGCTGCGCTGACCGACGCAATTCTAATGCCACAGACATCCAGGATGCTGATGTCGGCCCGGATCTTGCTCTTGCTATACCGAGAAACATGACAAACCTCGGGGGACTTATGAGTGGTACTTCTTTAGCGTTCGTTGGTACAGGCACTTTCGGCTCGCCAATGGCAGCGTGTCTGCTTCAGGCCGGCTTTACCTTGACTGTGACGGACAAGCGCCGAGAGGCCGCCGAATCTTTGCTTGCCAACGGCGCACTTTGGGCCGACAGCGCGGCCCAAGCGGCCGCAGCTGCCGATATAGTCTTCACTTGCCTGCCGAGCCAAGCCGCCATCGAGGAGGTTTACTTCGGACCAGCAGGCATCCTGGCCATGCGAAAGCCGCGTTGTGTTGTCGACCTTTCCACAAGCGGGCCCGAAGCGGCCGAGCGCATTGCCTCCTCGCTTTCTGCCGCAGGCGTTGCTTTCGTTGATGCGCCAGTCACCGGCGGATTAGCTCTAGCCAAAGAGGGTTCCCTTACAGTCATTGCTTCGGGAGCACCAGCGGCCATTGAGCAAGCCCGCTCCGCCCTGAATGCCATCGGCTCGCGTTTGTTCATCGTCGGTCCAACGCCCGGCCAGGCCCAAAAAGTCAAGCTGATCAACAATATGCTGAACTATACGGCGTTGGCCGCGACTTCAGAGGCAGTCGTTCTAGGTGCGAAAGCGGGAATCGAACCAGGCTTGCTTATTCAGGTGATTAATGCCGGGTCGGGGCGGAATTCTGCGACGGAGTCGAAGTTTCCTACGGCCGTCCTGCCACGGAGTTTCAACTACGGCGCGTCGCACCAGATCGTTTACAAGGATCTCTCGCTTGTCTTAGCCCTCGCGGACAATCTGAAGGTTCCGACCCCCATCGCCAGCCATGTGTTCCAGCTCTGGCGTACTTGGATGCGTGATCACGGTGATGAGGATTTCACAACCATCGTGAAAATGTTTGAGGATTGGTCGGGAGTACAGCTTGGGGTGAATGATTCAGACAATAAGTGTCTCAGTAAAGACATTGGCGTCCAATCCGACGATACTTGATGCGGTTGCTGAAGTGGCTCCGATCGTCTGAACGCGCTACGGGATTGAGATAAGCGCAGCCCCTTTTCAGGCTCCCAGCGTGACCCGCGGCACGACCCGTTCCAGCGGACCAAGGAACTCGCGCTTGCGCGCGCGCCTGGAGTTCAATTCGAGGTCGAGCCTGTATAGCTTCATGTGATCGATGGTGCAAGCTCGTGCTCGTTCTCGCGGAAGAGGCTGCGCGAGGTTTTGCGGGTCTCCCTAAAAGTTCGGCGCGAGCTTGGTCTTCTGGGCGGGTGCCGCGCCCTTTGGCAGGTCGAACATTCCGCTCGGAAGGCTGTCCAGGAAGGCGAGCACCTCCGAGGTCTTCACCACGTCGGCATATTTGGCGTGCATGTCGCAAAGGTTAATGGCATGGCTCGCCTGCGCGCGGTCGAAACAGCCTTCCTCGGCGACGGCGACGCGATAATTGAGGCTGAATGCGTCAAGCACGGTCGCGCGCACGCAGCCCGAGGTGGTGGTGCCGGTCACGATCACGCTGTCGCAACCGAGCAGGGTCAGATAGCTCGCCAGGTTGGTACCAAAGAAGCCCGACGGCTTCTGCTTCAGTACGACTATGTCCTGCGGCGCCGGAGCGATGTCGGCAACGATCTCGTTGCCGTCAAGGCTGGTGCCAGACTTGCTGGCAGTGTCCTCGCTGAATCGGCCGTCCTTCCAGTTCCAGCTGCCGCCGTCCCAATTGTCGTCACGCCTCACGCCGGTCGTATGAATCACCGGCACACCCTTGCCATGGCACTTGTCGATAAGCGACTTAATATAAGGGATCGCCACCCATGCGTCCTCACCACATGAAGTGTGCCAGCGCTTGATCGATTCGAGAATCGGCGTAGCACGCTCGTCGCAGAAGGCGTAGCTCACGTCGATGACGAGCAGCGCCGGCCGTTTGCCGAAGCCGCCGCACGCGCCGAAGCCGGATGCCGCGAATACCGCCTTGTCTTGCTCGGTGAGGAATTTGTTCCAGATTGGTTCTAGCATGGTTTGTTCTCTCCGGGTTTCTGCTTATTGAAATATATCCGACTGTGCCGTCACAAGCTTGCGCGCAGTCGACGAGCTCTTCGTACTTGACGTCGCTCTTGAGCATGCTGGCCTCGCGCACGACACTGCTGGTGGCCTAAGCTTCCTCGCTGATCATGCCGCCCTTGCTCCACATCTCGTCGTTGAAGGTGCCGCGTTGCGGCGCAGTGGTCGGCATGTCTGCCACGTCATACTCGCCAGCGTGCGCCGGCATCCACGTCGATCACCGTTCCCGAGATGTAGGCAGCGGAGTCAGAGGCCAAGAACCACGCGCACTCGGCAATCTCGTCGGCGCGCGCCATGCGCTTGAATGGTAAGTCCTGCAGCAGCGCTTGGTAGGCCTCCCTGCCTTTCCCAGCCGCCAAATCCGCCGTGCGCGGCGTGGCAGTGAGCCCGGGGTTGATGCCCACAACGCGTACGCTCCAGTCCACCGACTGAGCGCCTAGCGCCTGCGTCAACGCGATCAATGCCGCGTTTGCGGTCACGGTCATGATGGTTTTGGGGTTTGGCCGCACGCCGGCAGTGCCGATGATATTGACGATAACACCGCCGCCCGCTTGGCGCATGCGTTCGCAGGCCAGGCGACATGCCTCGATCGAGCCCAGCACCTTGTCTGACCACACGCCGCGCCACTCCTGCGGTTGTGATTCGAGCAACGCGCGGCGCGGTATGCTGCCAGCCGCGTTGATCAGCACGTCGATGCGAGGTGGCGCGGTCAGCGCGCGCGCCAAAGAGTCCCCATTGTCGAGATGACACTCGACCGGGAAGGTCGGCGCGCCGGTCTTGGCCGTGATATCCCGACCAATTTCCGTCAGTCGAGTCAGGTCGCGGCCGAGCAGATACACTGCACAGCCGCCCGCTGCAAACCGCTGCGCGAGGGCCTGCCCGAGCCCGCCCGCCGCGCCGATAACGGCCACATGGCGCTTTGCTGAATTCATCAAGACACTCCTCTTATCGGCTGCATCCTCACTGTGTATGGGTGCAAGTCTGTCAACGGCGTACTCCGGCCCACAAGCCCGTCGTAAACGGTGACGCCCATGAAGCGGAGACCCTCAGTGCCTTGGCTCGGTTGACCGGTAGTAAGCGGCACGTCGCTCGCCGTCATACCGACACGAAGTACTTTCTCCGCGAATGCGGGAGTCGCGACAGCAGCCGCACCAAGTGCGACGACTGCGGCAAACCGCACGATTAATGTAGATATCATCCTCGTTCTCCTAATGAAAGTCATGATCCTCGTTGCCCCCACCCACGCCGCTCT
>NZ_JBFUJO010000056.1:0-6578 GCF_056401355.1 Polaromonas sp. P4_F4
GCAGCTGCTCGGCTGCTCGGGCGTGCCTCCTCGGGGCGTGACATTCAGCCCGGCGAGCTGTTTGCGTACACCGGGATCGGCAAGGACCTTGTTCACTTCCCGATTGAGCATGGCGATCACCTGCGGCGGCGTGCGCGCTGGCGCCGCCAGCGCATTCCAGGAGGCGACGTCGAAACCAGGCACGCCGCTCTGCGCCATCGTCGGCACATCGGGCAAGGCTGACGCTCGCTGCGCCCCCATCACGGCCAGCGGCCGCATCGACCTGCCCACCGCGCAACGCGGTGAGCACCGCAGGCGAACCGTTGAAGGGTACGACCTGAAAATCCACACCCGCGCTCGTCTTCAGCAATTCCGCAGAGAGATGCTGCGTGCTGCCGACGTTGATGGTGGCCACGTTCAGCTTGCCTGGGTTCGCCTTGGCGTACGCGAGCAAGTCCTTCATGCTCTTGAAGCGGCTGTCGSTGGTYGTCAGCACGGCAAGGTCGAAAAAGCCCAGCGTCCCCACCGGTTCGAAGTCCTTCTGCGCRTCGAAGGGCAGGGACTGGAATATGCCGGCGCTGACGGCYGTGCCGTTGCTCATGAGCAGCAGCACGTGACCGTCCGGCTCCACCTTGGCCACCATCTCACCGGCCACGACACCACCGGCACCGGGCTTGTTCTCCACGATCACACTCTGGCGCAGGTTTTCGCCGAGCTTTTGCGCGATGGTGCGGGCCGTGAGGTCAGCGATGCCGCCGGGCCCAAACGGCACGACGATGCGGATCGTTTTGGAGGGGAAGGACTGCGCCAGGCTCCAGGCGGGCAGGATCGCGCCCGCGGCGCCCGTGATGAGGGTTCGTCGTCTCAAGGTATTCATGGTGGTCATGGTTTTCATGGGGTTTATGGGGCTTATGGTGTTTATGGATCTGCATCCGGGCATCAGAAAGTCGCCTTCTCGCCAGGTTTGAGCGGCAGCACATGGGTCGTGGTTTTGCCGAGCGCGCGCGAGAACTCCTCCGGCGTGCCGCGTCCAAGGGGGTTCGCGCCGTAGTGCATCGGGATCACGAACCGCGGCTTCAGCCACTCGCGCGTGGCATACGCTGCATCCGAAGGCCCCATGGTGAAATGGCCGCCAATGGGCATGAGCACCAGGTCAGGCTTGTAGTAGTCGGCAATGAACTTCATGTCGCCGAACAGGCCGGTGTCGCCCATGTGGTAGATGCGGAAGCCGTCCTCCAGCTCGATGATGAAACCGACGGGTTCACCCCCGGGATGCGCCTCGTCCTTGCCCGTGGCAGCGTTCTTCCACACGATCACCGAGGAATGATCGGCGCGCACGGCCGTGACCTTGATGCCTGCGGCGGGCGTGATGGTTCCGCCCTTGTTGAAGCGAGGCACCAGGTTGGGCGGCAGGATGCCGAGCAGCCCGACGGTCTGGTTCATGTCTCCGGGTGCGTACATCGGCACCTGGTTCAGCAGCGCCAGCGCGGGCGCATCCGCGAAGTGGTCGAAGTGGCCGTGGGTGACGAGGATGACGTCCACCTTGCCCAGCGCCTCCAGATTCTTGTACTCGGGCGGCGTGAGCGGATTGAGCTTCAACCAGGGATCGGTCACGATGACCTTGCCACCGGGCGTGGTGATGCGAAACGCCGATTGGCCAAGCCAGAGCACTTCCGTCTTCCCGGCAGGTGCCTGGGCCCAGGATGCGGGCAATGCCGCGGCGAAGACGCCGGCGATCAGCAGGCGCAAAATGGATTTCATCTGCAATGTCCTCTCGGATGTTTTCAGTCCAGGGTGATGTGAGCGTTTTTGATCACCCGCTCCCAGCGGGGGATTTCCTTCGCGATGAGCTGCCCGAACACCTGGGACGAAACCGGTGTCGCCTCGGCGCCTTCGGCTGCCAGGCGTGAGCGGACGGCCTCGGAGGCCAGGGCGTTGTTCACGTGCTGGTTGAGGAGCGACACCACGTCGGCCGGGGTGCCCGCAGGCGTCACCAGTCCATACCACTGGTCCGCCTCGAAGCCCTTCGTACCGGCGACGCCGCTTTCGGTCACCGTGGGCACCTCCGGAAGGAGGGCGAGGCGCCTGGGACTCGAGACGGCGAGCGCGCGCATCTTTCCCGACTTGATGTGGGGAAGCAGCGCGGGGATGCCGGTGAAGAGCACCTGCACCTGTCCCGCGAGCAGGTCGGTCACCGAAGGGCCCGTTCCGCGATAGGGAATATGCAGGAAGGAAGTGCCCGTCTGCATTTTCAGGTATTCCATCGTGGTGTGCGCCGCGCTGCCGTTCCCGCCGGAGCCGTATGCCAGCTGGCCGGGCCGGGCCTTCGCCAGCGCGAGGAGTTCCTTGAGGTTTTGCGCCGGGACCGACGCGTTCACCACCAGCACATTGGGAACGCGCGCGATCCACGCCACCGGCGTGAAGCTGCGTTGCGGGTCGTACCCCAACTTCGGGTAGAGGGAAGGGTTGATGGCCAGCGTGCCGACATGCCCCATCAGCAGCGTGTAGCCGTCGGCAGGGGACCTTGCCGCCTTCTCCGCGCCGAGCGAGCCTCCCGCCCCGGGCACGTTCTCGATCACGACCGGCTGGTTGAGCGCCTTGCCGAGTTCGAGCCCGATCGCGCGCGCGAGAACGTCGCTCGACCCGCCCGGTGTGAACGGCACGATGATGCGCAATGGCTTGTGGGGGAACGCGCTCTGGGCTGCCACACCCGTGATGGCCAGAGGCCCAACTGCCAGGCTCGCGAGGACCTCTCGTCTGTTCAACATATGTTTGCCTTCCTTGGAAAAATAAAATCCGTCTCAATCGGCAGCGGCGCCAAACCCCAGAAAACCCCCTGACTGCGGCGGTCCGCCTGACGGGTCCCGCATCGATCAGTGACTGGAATTGCGCTGCATCAGGCACAGCATTGCGAAAGTCCCCGTGCCCATGTCGCGCCAGGGCTCCAGGTTGAAAGTAGCGCGCAAGCCTGTCCCCGGGTTTTCGGTGCCGCGGATGACCCAGCGGCTCCCGGGCGCTACGCCGCTCGCGAGGGCCACGGTGCTGCCCGGGGAGAGGCTTAAAGCATGGGAGACGCTGCTTTACGAGCGCGCTGCCTTATCGATGATCCCGTGTAGATTCACGGGACTGATCGCCTGCGCGGTCACAGCTACTGCGACAGAACGCGCAGTGGCCGCACTAATTTGTCTCTTCGTCATTTTTTTCTCCAGATGGGCTGGTTTTTATTCTCGAGCAGCGTGGCGCCAGCGACTAGGCGTCATTGGCACTAGCAGATATGTCTTGCAGGCATGGGAACCGCGAATTTGCGGTATGCGCGAGTTCCCAAAGGAACCCGAATGCGGCTGTCCAGGTCTGCGTGTGCGTGGGATGCCGGTGACGGGGCTTGCAGCTGGCCAGCACGGCCCCATTGAGCTACAACCGCTGGATTGGCTCAAAGGCTTTCCCCGTAATCCGGCACCGTCCTACAGCGGCCCGGCCGTGAAACCCTCACCATCTACCTCAGCAGCATTGACTTCGCATTGTGTGAACAGGCCCTGGTCCAAGCAAGGACACTTCCTCAGTGCTACCGCGATCGCAGGGCGCATTTCAGTCGAACGCAAACCCTCCAACGGAGAGTCATCATGGACAGGTCATCGCTGCACAAACTCTTCGGCACTTTTATTCTGGGCCTCTGCGCCTTCGCGCTGAGTGGATGGGCGTATGCCGACCCGCCATCGCGTGTGGCACGGCTGGCCCATGTCAGTGGCGCCGTGAGCTTTTCGCCCGGTGGCGAAAACGACTGGGTCCGCGCGGCTGTCAATCGGCCCTTGATCACGGGCGACAGGTTGTGGGTCGATGCCGGTTCGCGCAGCGAACTGCAACTGGGCGGCGCCGCGATCCGCATGGGCTCCCACACCAGCGTGACCTTGCTGAACGTCGATGACCGCATTGCGCAAGTCCAGTTGACGCAGGGCACCCTGAACATCCGCATCTGGCGATTCGACCGCAATCACGCCTTCGAAATAAACACGCCGAATCTCGCCTATTCCCTCCGCAGCCCCGGCAGCTATCGCATTCACGTCGATCCCAACGGTGATTCGACTGTCGTGGTGGTCCGGGCCGGCGAGGCCGAGGTTTATGGCGAGGGGCGGGCCTTTGTCATCAGGGCAGGCCAGGGCTTTGAGTTCTTTGGCACCGGCCTGCGCGACTACGACAGCTTCGCGCTGGCTCCTGCCGATGACTTCGACCGCTGGTCCAGCGCGCGTGACCAGCGCTGGGAGAACTCTGCATCCGCGCGCTACGTTTCGCGCGACCTGATCGGCTACGAGGACCTGGACGAATACGGAACGTGGCGGGAGGTGACGGGCTACGGTCACGTGTGGACACCCACGCGTGTCGCCGTCGGTTGGGCACCGTATCGCGACGGGCACTGGGCCTGGGTCGAACCCTGGGGCTGGACCTGGGTGGATGACGCGCCCTGGGGATTCGCGCCGTCGCACTACGGCCGCTGGGCCAACATCGGCGGCGCATGGGGCTGGGTGCCTGGGCCGGTCGCGGCCCGGCCTGTCTACGCGCCGGCACTGGTCGCCTTTGTCAGCGGCAGCAACTTCAGCATCTCGCTCAACCTTGGCGGCGGTGGCGCGGTGGCGTGGTTTCCGCTCGGGCCGCGCGACGTCTACCGGCCATCCTATCCGGTCAGTCGCGAATATTTCACCAGCGTCAACACCAGCAACACCATCATCAACACGACGAACATCACGAACGTGTACAACAACACGAACGTGACCAATGTGGTTTACGTCAACCAGCAGGTGCCCGGAGCGGTGGTCGCCGTTCCCACCACGGCCTTCGTGCAATCCAGGCCGGTCGCGCGAGAGGCGGTGCGTGTGACGCAGGACATGGTGGCCACTTCGCCTGTGATGGCGGTTGCGCCTCTGGCGCCCGTGCGCACCAGTGTCCTGGGCGCGGCTGCGCCCAGTGCGAAGCCGCCGGAGCCAGCGGCAGTTCGACCCGTGGTGGCCAAGACCGCCCCGCCGCCGGCACCAACGTCGTTTGCAAGCCGGCAGAGTGCCCTCGCGGCCAATCCCGGGAAACCGCTTGACGCGGCAGCCGTGAATGCCCTGAGACCCGCCGTGGCGCCCCCGGCTGCTACTGCGGTAACGATTGTGACGCCGCCCCAGTCAGCAGCGTTGCCGCCTCCGCCCAAGCCGCCGGGTGCCGCCGCGTCGGAGAGAACGCGGCCGGCTGCGGCTCAAGCCCCCGTGCCAGCGCCATCGACCGAGCCTCGCAGCGCGCGGCCAGGTATGCCGGGAACGCCTGTGCCGTCTGTGCCGCCTGGAGCAGGCAGTGCCGAGCGCAAGCCGCCGGCGGAAGAGGAGCGGTCGCGCCAGCCCGGATTCCCACAGCGACCCGAACTGTCCCGGCCTGGATCCCAGCCGGCGGCCACGCCTGCAGCACCGGTCCCTGCAGCACCAGTCCCTGACGCCACCAAGCCCGCGGAAGAAGCGCGCCCCGCGCGTCCGCCGGCGATCGCACCTCGCAATGTGCCCGCAGGCCCTTCGGCGCAAGAGGAGCGCGCGCGCCAGCCCGGACTCCCACAGCGATCCGAACTGCCCCGGCCTGGATCCCAGCCGGCGGCCACGCCTGCAGCACCGGTCCCTGCAGCACCAGTCCCTGACGCCACCAAGCCCGCGGAAGAAGCAAGGCCCGCGCGTCTGCCTGGGCTCGCACCTCGCAATGTGCCTGCGGGCCCCTCAGCGGAAGAGGAGCGCGCGCGCCGCGCACCCGCGACTGTACAAAGGCCCACGGAACCATTGAAGCCAGAGCCCGTGCCCGTCCCGCCGGCCCAAAGCCGCCCCCTGCCGCCCGATAACCGTCCGCCTGTCGGTGGCGCAGTTGCACCGCCCCGGGCGAGCGGCCCTGCCGCCGCGCCCGCGTCACCACCAGCCGCTGTTGGGGATATGCCTGGCCGGCGGCAACGCCCCGAGGCGGGCCGGGCAGCCGACAGGCGAGAGGCGGCGAGCGAGGCGAAAAGAGCTGAGGAGCAACGCCGGCGGGCTGAAGAAGAACAGCGCCGACCGTAGCGCCGTGGATGGGGTGATTCGACGAGTGCCGCCGTGCCGGCTATGCGAAGTCAGTCACCCACCAGCCGTCGCTCAGCGTTCTCGGAAAGGGCATGACGTCCTCGATTGCATCGTCACCTGCCAGAGCGAAAACAGCGGCGCGCCCTTGAACAGGAAGTTGGGGCGTGGGCGGAGATGGGCAGCCGGCACAGTAGCCGCCCCAGACAGCAACCCTATAGCCCCATTCCCGGGTTTTGTTGAAGATGTGTCGGCCGCGATCGGTCGGCAATTGCGTTGCATTGAGTTTGGCGGCTTAGGGCGAATGGCACTTACTTTGGCAGGTTGGCCTTCGGCGACGTGCGTAAGTGCTTGAAAGCAAAGGGAGATGGCTGACCAAAGGGTCGATAGGATGGTTGTTTACGAAGCACCCAAACCATCTTCCCAAAGGCCAGCCACCATGGATCGTAATGCCCAAAGCGTCTTGCATCAACGTTGCAGCAGCATTGGACGCCGGGCGAGATCGACCCAGGCGGTGGAATTCTTCAACGTTCTGACGAG
>NZ_JBFUJO010000057.1:0-6061 GCF_056401355.1 Polaromonas sp. P4_F4
GGAGCGCAACGCAGAGTGGCGCTGTTTTCACCCCATTCCCTTCGGGTTGCGATCAAAAAGGCCCTGCGCGGCGTTGCAAAGCCTTGGCGGGGTCTACCCCGCCTGCGTTTTGCGCCTTGCTCATGGCCTTTTTGACTCGCAACGCATCTTGCATAAATAGCGTTCACAGGCCCTAGTCCGGCGAGTCCCCTCCCGCCAGCGGCAGCGGCAGCGGCAGCGGGACGGTGGCGGTCATGGGGCGGCGGACGCTCAGTGCTGCTCGGACGCCTCAAAACCGGCCGCGGCCAGCGCCGCCAGCACCTGCGCGATGTGCTCGCGCCCGCGTGTCTGGATCACCAGTTCAATCTCCACGTTCTGGACCGACAGCGTGGTGAAGGCGCGCTGGTGGTGTACCTCGTCGATGTTGGCGCCCGCGTCGGCCACGGTCGCGGTGATCCTGGCCAGCGAGCCCGGCACATCCCGCACACTGGCCTTGATGCGGGCCAGCCGTCCGGCACGCACCATGCCGCGCTCGATGATGGCCGCCAGCAGCAGCGGGTCGATATTGCCGCCGCACAGCACCAGCCCGACCTTCTTGCCGGCAAAACGCGCCGGGTATTTGAGCAGCGCCGCCAGCCCGGCTGCGCCCGCACCCTCGACCAGGGTTTTTTCAATTTCCAGCAGCATCACCATGGCCTGCTCGATATCCCCTTCATCGACCAGCACCAGGTCGTCCACCAGCTTTGCAATGATGGCCTGCGGGATCACCCCGGGCGTGCCCACGGCGATGCCCTCGGCAATGGTGCTGGTGCCCTGCGGGTGTCGCGTGCCCTTGACGGCGTTGACCATGGCCGGGAAGCGCGAGGTCTGCACCCCCACGATTTCAATCTCGGGCTTCAGGGCCTTGGCGGCGGTGGCCATGCCCGCGATCAGCCCGCCGCCGCCCACGGCGACGACCAGCGTGTCCAGGCTGGGGACGGCGTGCAGCATTTCCAGCCCGACGGTACCCTGACCCGCCACGATGGCTTCGTCGTCATAGGGGTGCACAAAGACCAGGCCCTCGCGCTCGGCCAGCATCAGCGCATGGGCGCGCGACTCCTCGAGCGTGTCGCCATGCAGCACCACCTCCGCGCCAAAGCCGCGGGTGCGCTCGGTCTTCACGCCCGGGGTAAAGCGCGGCATCACGATGACGGCGCGCAGGCCCAGGCGCTGGGCATGATAAGCCACACCCTGAGCATGGTTGCCGGCGCTCATGGCGATCACGCCGCGGCGCCGTTCGTCGCCTGAGAGTTGCGCAAGTTTGTTGCACGCGCCACGCTCCTTGAAAGAGGCCGTGTACTGCAGGTTTTCAAACTTCAGGTAGATCTGCGCGCCGGTCAGCTGCGACAGCGTCTTCGACTCGACGCAGGGGGTGTCCAGCAAATGGCCCTGCAGGCGCTGGGCGGCTTGTTCAATATCGATCAGACTGAGCATGAAAGTTCTCCTGGGCAGATTGTGTGCCCTGAACGTGTTATTTTCTGCTGCATGTGTGGCACATTTCACATGACGGTCTTCAAGTAGCGTCTTCCATGATGCTTCAAGCTGCGTTATGGTGTGTATTTAGGGCAGGGTTTGCGTCAAAGGTTTTTTGCAAACTGGAGGTTTGTCCATGAGCAAGCGTTCCGCGAGTGAGCAGCAGTGGCTGTTGTCTCCCGGCCTGAAAGAAGCGCCGGTGCTCGATCTCATGTGCTCGCACTTTGTGCTGACCCTGGCCGCCCGCCAGGGCGCCAAGTTCAATGTACGGCGCGACCTCAACAGCCTGCTGTCGCTCTCGGGGCGCCATCTGGTCTGGCCGCTGCCGGCGATGCAGCGCCTGCGTGAATTTCTGGGGCGCCGCTGCAAGGACAACGAACTGTGGCGCGGCCACGAAACCCTGAGCGATGCCGAATTCATGGCGCGCCACGGCGCCTGGCGCGGTCCGTATGAAGAGGGCACGCTGTTCTTCTACCTGGATGAACACGCCAAGGACCAGCCCAAGGATTTGCTGTCCGTGCTGGCCGCCACCGGCGAGTGGCTGACGCACGCGCTGAAGAAGCAGTCCACGCTGGTCGAAAAAAACATCGATGCGCTGGCCAACCTGCTGCAGCTCAACCGGGCCGAGCGCGCGCTGCTGCTGTATGGAACCCTCGCGCGCTATCAACGGGATCTTCGCTCGCTGCTGGTCGAGTTCAAGGTCAGCAACGCGCCCGAGGCCTATGCCGCCATTGCCGACGTGGCCGGCGTCAAGGCGCCCGAGGTGGCCGAGGCGCTACGCGCCGGCTCGCGGCTGGAGCGCATTGGCATGGTCGAAAACCTGATTTCCGAACACAACATCACGGACCTGGCCGACTTGATGAAGGTCAGCGAAAAGCTGCCGCCCGTGCTGATGCGCGAATACCGCGACCAGAACGAGTTGATGGCGGTCTTCACCCGGCCCGCTGCACGCAGCAGCCTAGGCCTCGCGGACTTTGCCTTTGTGCAGGACGACGCCCAGGTGCTGGTGTCCCTGTTGCGCAATGCGGTCGCCGCCCGGGAGCAGGGCGTCAATGTGCTGCTTTACGGACCGCCCGGCACCGGCAAGACCGAGCTGGCCAAGGTGGTGGCGCACGCCGCCGGGCTGGACCTGTTTGAAGTCGAATATGCCGACCGCGACGGCAACTCGTTGAGCGGACGCGATCGCTACCGGTCGCTGCAGATCGCGCAGGTGTTCCTCAAGGGCAGCACGCATTCCGCCCTGCTGTTCGACGAGGTGGAGGACGTGTTCCCGCCGATTTCCAGCGAAGCCGCGCAGTTCATGGCGCGCTCCGAACAGTTGCCGCCCGCCAGTGCTGCCAACGGCTCGGTCAGCGGCAAGGCCTGGGTCAACCAGATCCTGGAGTCCAACACCGTGCCCACGCTCTGGGTGACCAACCGCATCGAGCAGATCGACCCGGCCTTCCGCCGCCGCTTTGCCTACCACCTCGAGCTTCGCTCGCCGCCGCCCGGTGCGCGGGAGGGCGTGGTGCGCAAGACGCTGGAAGGTGTGCAGGTCAGCGAGGCGTTTGTGCAGAAACTCACCGCGCGCAAGGGCCTGACGCCGGCGCAGATACGCACGGCAGTGCGGTTTGCCCAGCTGGCCAGCGCGCCACCGGACAAGATGGATGCCCAGGCCGATACCGAGGGGCTGAAAGCCCTTCTGGCGGGCGGCCGGCCCGCCCTGATGGAGTCGCTGATTGAGCGGCAACTCAAGAACGCCGATGTCGCACTGGGCAATCCGGCGGAAGCGGCGGGCCGCCGCAGCGTGACGACTTACGACCTGGCGATGCTGCACGTCGAGTCCCGTTTTGAGGTGCCGCGCATCGTCGAGGCGCTGAAAAGCCGGGGCCACGGCTGCCTGTGCTTTTACGGCGCGCCCGGAACCGGCAAGACCGCGCTGGCCGAACACATCGCCAAAACGCTGGACCAGCCGCTCATCATCAAGCAGGCCAGCGATTTGATGAGCAAGTATGTGGGCGAGACCGAGCAGAACATGGCGGCCATGTTTCGCGAGGCCGAGGCCGAGAAGGCCGTGCTGCTGCTCGATGAGGCCGACAGCTTTCTGCAGGACAGGCGCGGCGCCCAGCGCACCTACGAGGTGACCGAGGTCAATGAAATGCTGCAGGGCATGGAGCGCTATGCCGGCATCTTCATCTGCACCACCAACCTGATGGAAAGCCTGGACCAGGCCGCGTTGCGACGCTTTACCTTCAAGATCAAGTTCATGCCGCTGACGCGCGAGCAGCGCGAAAAGATGTTCGTGGTCGAAGCGCTGGCCGGCGACGCCGCGTTGTTCACCGCCGCCTTGCAGGACAGGCTGGGCAAGCTGTCACAGCTGTGCCCTGGTGACTTTGCGGCCGTCAAACGTCAGATAGATATTCTGGGCGCCGTGTTCGGACCTGACGAATTCATGAGCCAGCTCGAAGCCGAGCACCGTATCAAGCCCGAAGTGCGGGAGTCGCGCAACATGGGCTTTTTGCACTGATCAGAAGGTCAGAATTTGACGAGCCGGATGGTTTTGCGCGAGCCATGGTCCATGCCCGTGACGGCCTGCACCATGCGCGCCAGGCAGCTGTCCGCTTCCGGCTGTGCCGCGCTGGCCCGGCCGCCCAGATGCCCGACGGCAATGTGAAACTGCAGAGGTTCCGCATCGGGCAGCTGGTTCGAATGCCGCAGGCCGCTGGCGAGGATTTTGGTGGCCATGCCATTGGCGGCTTCCGCGCTGGTCGGTCCCTCCATCAGCAGGGCAAACTGGGCGTCCCCGATGCGCGCCACCGTGTCGCTCGAGCGGGCTGCCGCACCGATGCGCGCCGCCGCCATCACGACGGCACGATCCGCTGTCTCCTGGCCGTGGGTTTTCTGGAGACTGGCCAGGTTGGACAGGTTGACCAGCAGCATCCCGAAGGGCAGCTGGTGACGCTCGGCGGTGCTCAAGGCGTGTCGCAGCTTGGCCAGAAACACCCGTGCCGAGTGAAGGCCCGTGAGTGCGTCGTGGCTGTCGAGCCCTGAGGCGCGGGCCGTGAGGTTGCGGCGCTGCGAAACCCGGCGGTGCAGTCCATAAAACAGGATGGGCACTTCAATGGCAGAGCCCAGCAGCAGGGCGTAATCGCTCAGGAAGCTGGAGGGAATCACGCTCAGGTTGCGCAGCAGCGGGAAGGCGGCGGACAGCAGCACGGGCAGGAAGCCGGCGGCCACCCAGCGCGTGTGATAGTCGCCGGCGGCCAGCGCCACCCCGACGACAGTGAAGAGCACTGCCATGCTCAGGCCGATCAGGCTGTTCATCACCAGGTAGCTCGCCGGTGTGGGTGCTACCGCGTCAACCAGGCCCCCCAGCGGGAGCAGGATCATCAGTGCCAGCATGGCCAGGTCCAGGGTACGGTTAAAACGCCGGGGCAGGGTGACCGTTCGCACAAACCACATGGCACTGGCGGCAGCAGAGGGCAGCAACAGCACGGTGGCCATGCTGGAGCGGGACCATTCCGGCCACCAGTACAGCCCGGCCACGCCGGTGAAGGAGGCTTGCGATGCCGCAAACGTTGCGATATACAGGGCGTAGGTGCCAAAACCCGCATCCCGGTAAGTCAGCGCATTGGCCAGCGCCAGCGTGATCACCAGCGCGGCCAGGCCAAAATAAATGCCCAGCACCAGGTGTTCCGCCAGGCTGGCGTTGATGAGCTGCACGTCGCTCACAATGCGCGGCAGCGCCGAATAGGGCACGCGGGGATGGCGTATCTGCACGTAGTAACGCACGGGCTTGCCGGCCTCGGGGCTCAGGCTGAAGATGGGATAGCGCCCCGGCTGCGCCCACTGGCTCATCGCCCGGGTGTCACCGGCCTGTTGCGTGACCCATTGGCCTGCCGCATCACGGTAGTAGAGGCTGACGTCGTCCACGCCGGGCAGTGGCACGGTGAGCCGCCAATGCGCATCCGGCTTCTGGCTGGCGGCATCAAAACGCAACCACAGCGAGCCGTTTTCGATCAGGTGGCGTTGACCGTGCACCACCGGCGCAAACGGCAGGCCAGGCTGGTTGTCGAGCTGTTCGACCGTGAACCGGCCGTTGGTGTCGAGCAGGAACTCCAGCGATGGATCGAGGTTGACGGGACGGGTGTCAGCGTGCAGCACCAGAACAGGCGCTGGCGTCGGCGCTGCCTGGGCATGCGCCGCCTGCATGGCCGTGGCGACCAGCAAAGCAAGCAGCAAGGCAGGCAGATAGAGCCAGGCGAGCATTCCGCGCGTTGCTGTGCGACTGGATCTGTGGCGCATGCGGCCTGTTTTCATTGGACTCATTTTTTGTTGGAGGGCTGTATGGACTGGGCACATACGCAACAGGTGTTCGGAGACATAGGAAACACTTCTTCAGCGCCATTGGCGCAAGGAGAAGGGCATGCCTTGGCAACCGAGAGACCTGATGGACATCAAACGCGAATTCGTGGCACTGGCCTTGCAAGAAGGCGCCAACCGGCGCGAGCTGTGTCGGCGCTTTGGCATTGGCGCGAAGGCCGCATATGCACTGCTGGCGCGTTACGCCCAGGAAGGCGATGGCGCTTTC
>NZ_JBFUJO010000058.1:0-3812 GCF_056401355.1 Polaromonas sp. P4_F4
CCACAAAAGCGGTGCTGCAACCACCCGGGAGGGGTACAACATGAGCAAGCTTCAGGGACTAGTGAGTAACTTCGGGCCGGCCATCCGGCTGCTGCGCACCCTGTGCGTTGCCGCCCTCATGCTGCCGGCGCTATCGGCGCTGGCACAAACAGCGAGCAGCACCACGCTGAGTTCAAGTGCCAACCCCTCGACCTTCGGCCAGAGCGTGACACTCACTGCTACGGTTACCGGCGACAACCCCAGTGGCAACGTCACCTTCATGGACGGCGCCACCACGCTGGGCAGCGGCACCCTGAGCGCCGGCGTCGCCACCTTCGCCAGCAGCACACTGAGCGTGGCCAGCCACAGCCTGACGGCCGTTTATGACGGCGATGCCAACAACACCGGCAGCACCTCAGCCGCTGTGACGCAGGTCGTCAACCAGGCCACCAGTACAACCAGCCTGGCTTCCAGCGCCAACCCGTCGACCATCGGCCAGAGCATCACACTGACGGCAACCGTCACGGGCCAATTCCCCGGCGGCACGGTCACCTTCATGGACGGCGCCACCACCCTGGGCACCGGCACCTTGAGTGCAGGTGTGGCCACCTTCGCCAGCAGCACACTGAGCGTGGCCAGCCACAGCCTGACGGCCGTCTATGCGGGTGACACCAACAACGCCGGCAGCACCTCGTCTGCGGTCGCTCAGATAGTGAACCAGGGTACAACGACAGCCACGCTGGCTTCCAGCACCAACCCCGCCACCTACGCCCAAAGCATCACCTGGACCGCCACGGTCACAGGCAATGCACCCACCGGCACGGTCACCTTCATGGACGGCGCCACCACCCTGGGCAGCGGCACCCTGGGCGGCAGCGGCAACAGCCGCACCGCCACCTATGCCAGCAACACCCTGACGGTGGGCAGCCACAGCCTCACGGTGGTCTATGCGGGCGACGCCAACAACGCCAGCAGCACCTCCGCCGTACTGAGCCAGACCGTCAACAAGGTCACCAGCACCAGCGCGCTGACTTCCAGCGCCAACCCCTCGGCCTACAACCAGAGCGTCACCTGGACCGCCACGGTCACCGGCAACAGCCCCACGGGTGACGTCAGCTTCAAGGACGGCGCCACCGTGCTGGGCACAGCCACCCTGGGCGGCAGCGGCAACAGCCGCACCGCCACCTATGCCAGCAACACCCTGACGGTGGGCAGCCACAGCCTGACCGTCGTTTATGCAGGTGATGCCAACAACAACACCAGCACCTCGGCGGTGCTGACCCAGACCGTCAACAAGGTCGCCACCAGCACCACGCTGGCCTCCAGCGCCAACCCCGCCAGCTACGGCCAGAGCGTCACCTGGACGGCCACGGTCACCGGCAACAGCCCCAGCGGCACGGTCACCTTCAAGGACGGCGCCACCACGCTGGGCAGCGGCACCCTGGCGGCCGGCGTCGCCAGCTTCAGCAGCAGCACGCTCACCGGAGGCGTGCACAGCCTGACCGCTGTTTATGGCGGCGACACCAACAACGCCACCAGCACCTCCGCCGCGTTGAGCCAGACCATCAACAAGACCGCCACCAGCACCACGCTGAGTTCAAGTGCCAACCCCTCCAATGTGGGCCAGAGCATCACCCTCACCGCCAGCGTGACGGGCAGCAGCCCCGGCGGCACCGTCACCTTCATGGACGGCGCCACCTCGATCGGCACCGGCACCCTGGCGGCCGGCGTCGCCAGCTTCAGCAGCAGCACGCTCACCGGCGGCAGCCACAACCTCAGCGCCGTCTATGTGGGTGACACCAACAACGCCGGCAGCACCTCCGCCGTACTGGCGCAAGGCGTCAACCTCTCGGCCGCCAGCACCACCCTGAGCGCCACCCCCAACCCCGCCACCGTCGGGCAAAACGTCACCCTGACCGCCCGCATCACCGGCTACAGCCCCAGCGGCAGCGTCAGCTTCATGGAGGGCGCCACCACGCTGGGCAGCGCCAGCGTCAGCGGCGGCGCCGCCACCTTCAGCCTGAACAGCCTGGGGCAGGGCAGCCACAGCCTGACGGCCGTCTACAGCGGCGACATCAACAACAGCGCCAGCAGCTCCAGCGCCGTGAGCCTGAGCATCAACCCGCGCAGCGGCATGACCTGGCAATACGGCTACGACGCCATGGGGCGCATCAACACCGTGGTCGACCCCAACGGCCAGGCCAGCTACACCTATTACGACAGCCTGGGCCGGCCCATCCAGACCCAGCAGCCGCCCAACACCGGCTCGAGCGCGCCCACCGTCACCCAGTTCGGCTACAACCTGGCCGACGACCTGACCAGCGTGGCCGACCCGCGCAACCTCAGCACCACCTACAGCCCCAACGGCCTGGGCAAGGTCACCGCGCAGAGCAGCCCGGACACGGGCGCCAGCCAGTACAGCTATGACGCCCAGGGCAACATGCTCACCAGCCTGGACGCGCGCGGCAAGCAGACCCAGTACAGCTACGACAGCCTGGACCGCCTGACCGCCATCACGTACCCCACGGGGAGCGCCACCACCCTCGAATACGACGGCGGCGCCACCCCCACTCCCCAAGAAAAAGGTGAGCTCACCAAACTCACCGATGAGAGCGGCCAGACCAGCTACAGCCACGACGCGCTGGGCCGCCTGACAGCCAAGACGGTGGTCATCAGCGGCAAGAGCTTCACCATTGGCTACGCCTGGGGCGACAGCGGCAGCGCGCTGGACAAGCTGACGGCCATCACCTATCCGGGCGGCTCACGCGTGAACTACAGCTACGACGCCCAGGGCGCCGTCAGCGCCCTCAGCGTCAACCCGGTCAATCCCAACGGTGTGGGCGTCGGGGCCGGCACTACCAGCCTGCTCAGCGCCCTCAGCTACAACGCCGACAACCAGGTCAGCGGCTGGCTGTGGTCCGACGGCAAGGCCCGCACGCTGGGCTATGACAGCACCGGCCTGGTCTCCAGCTACAGCCTGGGCGACCCGCTGGGCACCGGCAACGCCGCCGGCGCCCTGCGCACCCTCAGCCGCGACCCCGCCGGGCGAATCACCGGCTACGGCCACACCAACAACGGCAGCCCGGCCGCCGCGCTGGACCAGAGCTTTGGCTACGACAACCTGAACCGCCTGCTCAGCGCCAGCCTGGCCGGCACCAGCACCCTGTACAGCTACGACGAGACCGGCAACCGCACCGCCAAGGCCATAGGCGCCAGCAGCTACCCCAACACCATTGCCGCCACCAGCAACCGGCTGACCCAGACCCAGGACGTGACTGGCACGGCCACGATCACCCATGACGCGGCCGGCCACCTCACCAGCGACGGCGCCAACAGCTATACCTACACCGACCGCGGGCGCATGAGCAGCGCGATCACCGCCGGCGGCACGGTCAACTACCTGTACAACGGGCTGAACCAGCGGGTCAAGAAAAGCGGCCCGACCAATCTGGTCCCGACAGGCGCGGCCTACTACCTGTACGACGAGGCCGGCCAGTTGCTGGGGGAGTACGACGCCAACGGCGCGCCAGTCTATGAAACCATCTACCTGGGCAGCTTGCCGGTGGGGGTGATGCAGCAGACGGGCTCGGCGGCCACGAATGACATTGCGGTGAGCCTGTACAACCTGCATGCCGACCACATCGCCACCCCGCGGGTGATCACGCGGCAGGACCAGACCATCGTCTGGCGCTGGGACACGGCAGAAGCCTTTGGCGGCACGGCGCCGAATCAGAACCCCAGTGGCCTGGGCGCCTTTGTCTACAACCCGCGCTTCCCCGGGCAGGTGTTTGACGCGGAGACCGGCCTGTTCCAGAACTGGAACCGGGAGTACA
>NZ_JBFUJO010000059.1:0-3238 GCF_056401355.1 Polaromonas sp. P4_F4
ACCTTACATGCCGCCTGCACCTACAATGCGTTCAGGTCATGAACATATCAAGGTCACCAGTGCCTCCGCAAGACTTGCCATACCACTTGTTATGCCAGCTTATCCACGAGCCAGCCGCCAGCCAGCGGGGCCTGGCTGAGCGTTTGGGGGTGAGCCTGGGCAAGGTCAACTACTGCCTGCGCGCGTTGGTCGACAAGGGGCTGGTCAAGGCCAACAACTTCAGGCGCAGTGATAACAAGCTGGCCTACGCCTATGTGCTCACGCCGGCGGGCCTTGAAGAAAAACGTCGACTCACCCAGGCCTTTTTGCAGCGTAAGCTGACTGAATTTGAGGTGTTGCAGCAAGAAATAGAAGCGCTACGGCACGAAGCAGAGCAAATAGAAAAAGCAGAAAAAGCGGAGCCAGCATGACAAACCCTGAAGCTCTTTCCTCTGACCTCTTGGTCATTCAACCCGTCATTCTTTGCGGCGGCAGCGGCACGCGGCTTTGGCCTTTGTCACGCAAAGCCTTCCCCAAGCAGTTCATCCCTTTGCTGGGTGACAAATCCTTGCTGCAGCTCACGCTGGAGCGTGTGGCGCCTTTGGTGGGCAGCACCGGCGCGGGCATCATGTGTGTGTCTTCCGAAGAGCACCGTTTTCTGGTGGCTGATGTGGCCGACCATGCCGGTGTCTCGGTGCGTCAGATTCTGGAGCCCCAGCCCAAAAACACCGCTGCGGCCATGGTGTTGGCGGCCCTGGCAGTTCCCGCAGATGCGTTGCTGCTATTTTGCCCGGCCGACCACCACATCCCCCATGCCCAAGCGTTTGTTGACATGGTGCGCGCCGCTGCGTCAGCCGCCCAGGCCGGGCAACTGGTGACTTTTGGCGTGCAGCCCAGCATGCCCAGCACAGCCTATGGCTACATTCAAAAAGGTTCGCCGGCTAAAGAAGGTAAAGAGGGCGGTTTTGAGGTTGCCCGTTTTGTGGAAAAGCCTGACGTGGAAAGGGCCATGGAGTTTTTGGCCAGCGGCCAATACCTGTGGAATGCCGGCATCTTTCTTGCGCGGGCGCAAACCCTGCTGAGTGCGCTGCAAGCGCACGCGCCCGACATTCTGGATGTTTGCCAGCGTGCCATGCAGCAGCCGCATCAAGATGGCCTATTTACGCGCCCCGATGCAAAAGTGTTTGCCAACTGTCGTAGCCAGTCTGTTGACTACGCCGTCATGGAGCGCGCGGCCAACGTGGTTGTTTTTCCGTTTGAGGGTGTGTGGAGCGACGTGGGCAGCTGGAACGCAGTGGCAGACCTGGCCGCGCCAGAGAGCGACGGCAACCGTACCGGCGGCGATGCGCACAATGCGCACCATCTCCATTCCCGCAATACTTACATTCATGCTGCAGGCCATCGCCCGGTGGTGGCCCTGGGCACGCAAGACTTGTTGATCATCGATACGCCCGACGCCCTGCTGGTGGCGCACGCGGGGCAGGCCGAGGCTGTCAAGGAGGTGGTGGCCAAGCTTGAGGCGCTGGATGCGTCGCAGGCCGTGCAGCACCGGCGCGTGGCGCGCCCGTGGGGCTGGTACGACAGCGTGGATGTCGGGCTGCGCCATCAGGTCAAACGCATCACGGTGCGGCCGGGTGCATCGCTGTCATTGCAGATGCATCACCACCGGGCCGAGCATTGGGTCGTCGTGAGCGGTACGGCCGAAGTCATCAATGGTGACAAGCGCATGGTGCTCACAGAAAACCAAAGCACCTACATCCCTTTGGGCCAGATACATCGCCTGGCCAATCCGGGCAAAGTTCCACTGGAAATCATCGAGGTGCAGTCAGGAAGTTATCTGGGGGAAGATGACATTGTGCGGTTTGAAGATACCTACGGAAGAAATTAAGACTAACGGCCAAGAAGGCTAAGGCGAAGTGAAATGGCACAAAAAGTTGCGTTGATTACCGGCATTACGGGGCAAGATGGTTCGTACCTCGCCGAATTCCTGCTTGAGAAGGGCTACGTGGTTCATGGCATCAAGCGCCGGGCGAGTTCGTTTAATACCGAGCGGGTGGATCACCTCTACCAGGATCCTCACGTTAACCACCGTAACTTTGTTTTGCATTACGGCGACCTGACCGACAGCAGCAACCTCGTCCGCATCCTGCAGCAGGTGCAGCCCGACGAGGTTTACAACCTGGGAGCGCAAAGCCATGTGGCGGTCAGCTTCGAGAGCCCGGAGTACACCGCAGACGTGGATGCCATCGGGCCATTGCGCCTGCTGGAAGCCATTCGCATCCTTGGCCTGGAAAAGAAAACACGCTTTTACCAGGCCTCTACCTCGGAACTTTATGGTCTGGTGCAGGAAACCCCACAAAAAGAAACCACGCCTTTCTACCCGCGCAGCCCCTATGGCGTTGCCAAGCTTTATGCCTATTGGATCACGGTGAACTACCGCGAAGCCTATGGCATGTATGCCTGCAACGGGATTTTGTTCAACCATGAAAGCCCGCGTCGGGGCGAAACCTTTGTCACCCGCAAAATCACCCGGGGCCTAGCCAACATTGCCCAAGGGCTGGAGCGGTGCATTTTCATGGGGAATATGGATGCCCTGCGCGACTGGGGCCATGCCAAAGACTATGTGCGCATGCAGTGGATGATGCTGCAGCAGGAGCAACCCAAAGACTACGTCATTGCCACTGGCGTGCAATACAGCGTGCGTGAGTTCATTGAAAAGTCAGCCCATCAATTGGGCATCACGCTGGGCTTTGATGGCCGGGGCGTGGATGAGCGCGCCGTGGTGCGGGCCATACAGGGGGACAAAGCCCCCGGCGTCAAGGTGGGCGATGTCATCGTCAAGGTCGACCCTCGCTACTTCCGTCCTGCTGAAGTCGAAACGCTGTTGGGCGACCCCAGCCGCGCAAAAAACGAGCTGGGATGGATACCGCAAATCACGCTGGATGAAATGGTGCAGGAAATGGTGGCGCATGACCTGGAAAACGCCCGCAGACATGCCTTGCTCAAGCACCATGGTTATGCGGTCCCCGTGAGCAAGGAAGATTGATCGGCATGAGCGCTCAAACCAAAATTTACGTGGCTGGTCACCGCGGCATGGTGGGCAGTGCCATTGTGCGCACGTTGCTGGCCAACGGACACGATCCTCAGCGTATCGTCACGCGGACCCATGCCGAACTGGACCTCGTTGACCAGGGTGCGGTCAACGATTTTTTTTCGCGGGAAAAACCCGATCAGGTCTATATGGCCGCCGCCAAGGTAG
>NZ_JBFUJO010000060.1:0-2516 GCF_056401355.1 Polaromonas sp. P4_F4
CGCGCGCGACGCCGCCGGGCGCATCACCGGCTACGGCCACGTCAACAACGGCAGCCCCCAAAGCCAGCTGGACCAGGGCTTCGGCTACGACAACCTGAACCGCCTGCTGAGCGCCAGCCTGGCCGGCACCAGCACCCTGTACAGCTACGACGAGACCGGCAACCGCACCAGCAAGACCGTGGGCGCCAGTAGCTACCCCAACACCATTGCCGCCACCAGCAACCGGCTGGCGCAGACCCAGGACGTGGGCGGCACGGCCACGATCACCCATGACGCGGCCGGCCACATCACCAGCGACGGCGCCAACAGCTACACCTACACCGACCGCGGCCGCATGAGCAGCGCCATCACCGGCGGCGGCACGGTCAATTACCTGTACAACGGGCTGAACCAGCGGGTCAAGAAAAGCGGCCCGAGCCCTCTGGTGCCCACCGGCGCGGCCTACTACCTGTACGACGAGGCCGGCCAGCTGCTGGGCGAGTACGACGCCAACGGCGCGCCGCTCTATGAAACCATCTACCTCAACACCCTGCCGGTGGGGGTGATGCAGCAGACGGGCACAGCGGCCACGAATGACATTGCGGTGAGCCTGTACAACCTGCATGCCGACCACATCGCGACGCCGCGCGTGATCACCAGACAGGACCAGACCATCGTCTGGCGCTGGGACACGGCCGAAGCGTTTGGCGGCACGGCGCCGAACCAGAACCCCAGTGGGCTGGGCGCCTTCACCTTCAACCAGAGGTTCCCGGGGCAGGTGTTTGACGCGGAGACCGGGCTGTTCCAGAATTGGAATCGGGAGTACAACGCCCGATTGGGGCGGTATATTCAGTCTGATCCCATCGGACTCCAAGGGGGCATCAATACCTTTGCCTATGTGGGGGGTGATCCGCTAAGGCTCACGGACCCTCGAGGGCTTGCTGTTCCTGTTGCTGTTGCCGCATGCATGGCCAGTCCTCCGTGCGTAGCCGCTGCAGTCGCCGCTGCGGCTGCTACTGCTAAAGCGTGCGTGGATACATACGACGCTGTGAAGAATTGGATGGATAGTCGAGCAAAAAATCCACCCGATATCGGACCTCCCAATGATTGGATTCAAGGTCCTCGCCGAGGTAGGCAATATGGACCGGATGGAAGACCTCAATACGATATCGATAAACCTCATCAAGGCAACGAAATAGACCACGTGCATGAATGGCCTGGCGGTGAAAGAGAAGAGCCTGGTAGGCCTGTGTCGCCGATTCCGAAGGCAAAAAATTAATTTAATTGAAGGCTTGGATGATGAAATTATCTGATTGTGTTGAAGCGCATGTCACCGGTATTTGCGTTGATGAGAAGTCAAAGACGATAGATATATCGTTACGCCTCCAAAGCGGCGACCGTACTGCTCTTAGGGCGGAAGGGGTTACCCAGTTTGTAGCCAACGAATTTCGGGAAAAAAATATCGTTGATAGGATCAATATATGGAATAGCCAAAATCAACCAGAGGAATTTCGTCCCCTTTTGGTTGAGTTAATAACGGGAGAATTTGAGGGAATAATCTCGGAAGCGTTTTTACCCGCAATTGACCTTGAGCTCTCCGCAATAGCTAGGGGGGAAAAGATTTTGGTTGAAATAGAGCCTGTCTACGGTGTTAGAGCTATTTTTCTCGCACGGAGTTTTCAGCAGTGTTGAATTGCGCTGAAGCCTGACCGAATACTTCCATCAATCCTTGAGGGCGAGCATGGCCTCAATCACATCCATCACGGCGCAATAGCTGGCGTTGCCTGGGCAGCGCGCTGATGCGCTCTACGTGCTGCGGGCGCCGGCCCCACCCCGCAAGAAAAAGGTGAGCTCACCAAGATCACCGATGAGAGCGGCCAGACCAGCTACAGCCACGACGCCCTGGGCCGCCTGACAGCCAAGACGGTCGTCATCAGCGGCAAGAGCTTCACCATCGGCTACGCCTGGGGCGACAGCGGCAGCGCACTGGACAAGCTGACGGCCATCACCTACCCGGGCGGCTCACGCGTGAACTACAGCTACGACGCCCAGGGCGCCGTCAGCGCCCTCAGCGTCAACCCCGTCAACCCCAACGGCGTGGGCGTCGGGGCCGGCACCACCAGCCTGCTCAGCGCCCTCGGCTACAACGCCGACAACCAGGTCAGCGGCTGGCTGTGGTCCGACGGCAAGGCCCGCACGCTGGGCTACGACAGCACCGGCCTCGTCTCCAGCTACAGCCTGGGCGACCCGCTGGGCACCGGCAACGCCGCAGGCGCCCTGCGCAGCCTCAACCGCGACGCCGCCGGGCGCATCACCGGCTACGGCCACGTCAACAACGGCAGCCCCCAAAGCCAGCTGGACCAGGGCTTCGGCTACGACAACCTGAACCGCCTGCTGAGCGCCAGCCTGGCCGGCACCAGCACCCTGTACAGCTACGACGAGACCGGCAACCGCACCAGCAAGACCGTGGGCGCCAGTAGCTACCCCAACACCATTGCCGCCACCAGCAACCGGCTGGCGCAGACCCAGGACGTGGG
>NZ_JBFUJO010000061.1:0-2501 GCF_056401355.1 Polaromonas sp. P4_F4
GAGGCGGGGAGCCGGCAGAGTGAAATGGCGGGCGAATCGATCCAGGCGCTGGCGGGCAACGTGACGGAGGCGGCGCAGGCGGCCACGCAGATTGCGGCGTCGAGCCAGCAGCAGCTGGTGGGCGTTGACCAGGTGGCGGGCGCGATGGAGAGCATCAAGCAGGCGAGCACGCAGAACGTGGCGAGCGCCAGGCAGCTGGAGGTTGCGGCGCGCAACCTGGACGAACTCGGCCAGCGGCTCAAGCAGATGACCAAGCGCTACAAGGTGTGAGCGCGCAAGAGGAATCCCATGCAAAAGGACGCTGTTGGTTATAGAAATGCACTGTCGGGACGAAATGCGCCGAGAGCGCTGCGTACAAACTGCACCAGTTGGGTCAAAAGCTCCAGCGGCTAGCGTAGCGGTAAAGACTGGAGAGAGATGCGGCACGTAGGAGACGGCTTGATTTCCAAATGACATAAATGACATGAATGACATAACAGGGAGCTATGCAATGACTGAGGGCCCAGGAACATCTTTCAGCAAGAAGCCCTTGCATTACGCGATGGCAAGCGTGCTTGTGTTGGCAGTCCACGCCGGGCGGTTCTGCAATGACAGCCCGGATGCCGCGAGTCAATTGGCTGCCGAGGCCTTGAAGATGAATGTGGCGGATTTGAAGGCGCTATGGCCGCAATACCGGTTCAATCTCACGCTCGATCAAAGCCTGCTGCTGGCGTTGGAGGACGAGTCGCGCTGGGCGATCAGGAACAAGCTGATAGACGGGGCCGACATGCCCAATTACTTGAATCACGTTGCCCTCGACGCATTGAAGGCAGTGTCGTCGGCGGCAGTGACGATCATTCATTGAGGACGCCAGAATGAAGATTTCAACCAGACTCAGTCTTGCCGGAATATTCTCCATTGGAGTCGTTGCGGTCATCGGCGCCGTGCTGCTGTCGGCAACGCAGCAGATGAGGCAAGAGCTCACCAAGAACGAGACGGCCGGCGAAATTCTCAATGCGGCCACCTCCGTCAGATACCTCACGCTGGAGTATGTGGCGGGTCATGAGGATCGCGTGCGTGCCCAATGGGAACTGAGGCAGGCATCGCTGTCGAAGCTGCTCACGAGCTCAGTGGAATTCACCGGCAAGGAGGAAGCCGCCATCATTGACGACCTCCGTCACACACATCAAGGCGTTCACGCCCTGTTCACCGAGCTCGTCACGAACCAGCAAAACAAGGAGCCCGAAAAGGGGAAAGGCACGATACTCAAGGATCTGGAGAGCCGGTTGACCGGCCAGATCATGAACAAGGCGCAGGCCATGATTTCCGGCGCGCTCAGTCTCTCCGACCGAAGCCGGATGGGGGTCCTGGATGCGCAGCACCGGACAAGCGTCGCGGTAGTGACGTTCGGCGGCATCGTGGTGTTTGTCATCGCGGCCACGCTGTTTCTAGCGCTTGGAAGCATAACCCGGCCGCTTGAGAAGCTGCGCGAAGGCATAGCAATCGTCGGTGCAGGCAACCTGGATCACCGGCTCGCCATCACTGCGAAGGACGAGATCGGGAGTCTGTCGCGCGCATTCGACGAGATGACGGAAAAGCTGAAGGCAACAACTGTATCGCGTGACGAACTGGGGCAGGGCAACGCAGTCTTGCAGGCCGAGGTCACCGAGCGCAAGCGGGTGGAAGAGAACCTTCGCCTGCTGATGCAGGAAACACAGGAAGTAGTGAATGTGCTTTCCTCTTTCTCCAGCGAAATTGTTGCCTCGACCACCCAGCTCGCCGCCAGCGCCAGCCAGTCGGCCGCGGCGGTGAGCGAGACCACCACCACGGTGGAGGAGGTTCGGCAAACGGCGCAGGTGGCCACCCAGAAGGCCAAGCTGGTGTCCGACAGTGCGCAGAAGGCGGCACAGAGCTCCCAGAACGGGCGCAAGTCCACCGAGGATGTGGGGGCCGGCATGACCCGGATCCGCCAGCAGATGGAAGCAATTGCCGCCAGCATGACGCGGCTGTCCGAGCAGAGTCAGGCCATCGGCCGGATCATGGCGAGCGTGGAAGACCTGGCCGCCCAGTCCAACCTGCTGGCCGTCAACGCAGCCATCGAGGCGGCCAGGGCGGGCGAGCACGGCAAGGGCTTTGGCGTGGTGGCGCAGGAAGTCAAGAGCCTGGCGGAGCAGTCGCGCCAGGCGACCAACCAGGTGCGCACCATCCTGGGCGACATCCAGAAAGCGACGATCGCGGCGGTGCTGGCGACGGAGCAGGGCAGCAAGGCGGTGGAGGCGGGGAGCCGGCAGAGTGAAATGGCGGGCGAATCGATCCAGGCGCTGGCGGGCAACGTGACGGAGGCGGCGCAGGCGGCCACGCAGATTGCGGCGTCGAGCCAGCAGCAGCTGGTGGGCGTTGACCAGGTGGCGGGCGCGATGGAGAGCATCAAGCAGGCGAGCACGCAGAACGTGGCGAGCGCCAGGCAGCTGGAGGTTGCGGCGCGCAACCTGGACGAACTCGGCCAGCGGCTCAAGCAGATG
>NZ_JBFUJO010000062.1:0-2465 GCF_056401355.1 Polaromonas sp. P4_F4
GCAACAGCGTGACCGAAGGCGCTGTGGTGGGCGGCAACGTGCTGACGGACGGCACGGACGACGTGTTCGGCGCCGACGGCGCGGCAGCCGGTGGCGGCGTGGTGGGCGTGCGGGTGGCCGGAGGCGACACCACGACGGCGGTGCAGACGGGCGTGAACACGGTCATTGCCGGCAGCTTCGGCACGCTGACCCTGCAGGCCAACGGCAGCTACAGCTACGACGGCAGCCCGAACGTGGTGCCGCCGGCYGGTGCGACCGACACCTTYGTGTACACCATCAAGGACGGCGACGGCGACCTGAGCACGACGACGCTGACGATCACGCTGACCGACAGCGGCCTGGCGGCAAGCAACGACGACATCACGGTCAACGAAGCGGCGCTGGCCACGGGCAGCAACCCGTCGAGCACGGCCGAGACGGCGGCCGGCACGCTGGTGGGCAACGTCAGCGGCGGCGCAGGCGGCTACAGCTACGCGCTGACGAGTCCGGCCGCAGGCAGCTTCGGCACGCTGACGCTGAACCCGGACGGCAGCTACAGCTACACGCTGACGCAGCGCTTTGACACCAGCCCGGAYGCCAACAACGGCACCAACACCGAGAACAACCGCGACACCTTCACCTACCAGGCGACGGATGCCAACGGCAACACGGTGACCAGCACCATCACSGTGGACATCGTGGACGATGTGCCGACAGCCTTCTCGAACASCAACAGCGTGACCGAAGGCGCTGTGGTGGGCGGCAACGTGCTGACGGACGGCACGGACGACGTGTTCGGCGCCGACGGCGCGGCAGCCGGTGGCGGCGTGGTGGGCGTGCGGGTGGCCGGAGGCGACACCACGACGGCGGTGCAGACGGGCGTGAACACGGTCATTGCCGGCAGCTTCGGCACGCTGACACTGCAGGCCAACGGCAGCTACAGCTACGACGGCAGCCCGAACGTGGTGCCGCCGGCTGGCGCGACCGACACCTTTGTGTACACCATCAAGGACGGCGACGGCGACCTGAGCACGACGACACTGACGATCACGCTGACCGACAGCGGCCTGGCGGCAAGCAACGACGACATCACGGTCAACGAAGCGGCGCTGGCCACGGGCAGCAACCCGGCCAGCCCGGCGGAGACGGCGGCCGGCACGCTGGTAGGCAACGTCAGCGGTGGTGCCGGCGGCTACAGCTACGCGCTGACGAGTCCGGCCGCAGGCAGCTTCGGCACGCTGACGCTCAACGCGGACGGCAGCTACAGCTACACGCTGACGCAGCGCTTTGATACCAGCCCGGACGCCAACAACGGCACCAACACCGAGAACAACCGCGACACCTTCACCTACCAGGCGACGGATGCCAACGGCAACACGGTGACCAGCACCATCACGGTGGACATCGTGGACGATGTGCCGACATTCACACAAATTGACCACGGCATTATTACGAACCAGGCCGGGGTGCTTGTCGGCACCCACGATATGACCTTCGGCGCAGATGGGGAAGGGGTCATCAATTTGTCCGCGTTGACAAGCCTGAGTGGTGTCAACTATTCCGCCGTACAGCACAACCTCGACGGATCAACGACCATCACAGCCGGAACTGGCGCCAGCACGACCAACTTCTTTGCCCTGACCATCAACCCCGATGGGACGTACGAATTCGATTTGATCGACCCGCGTCCGTCGGTGACGAAGGTGGCTGATTTTGGCAGTGTCCAGGGCGGTGCGGCAGTGCCTTCGCTGACGCTGGGGACTGGCGCAGATGCCATCACCTTCACCGGTTTGGGCGGGGACCAGATCAAGCCGACGAGCGCTGGTTTTGGCGTGAACGACGGGAACCTGAATCCGGGCGATGACTTCAGCGTCACGTTTGCCGGTAACCAGGTGGACAGTGTGTCGTTCACGATTAAACAGCAGGCAAGCGACGCCTTCGTTATGACCTGGACCACCAATACGGGAGAAACGGGTTTTGTCAATACTGGCGTAGATGGGACATTCACGATCGATCCTACTGGCGACTTTTCTACGATCACATTCAATGTGACCGGCGGGAACGCAAAGGTGGATTCTTTTGCGTACAGTCAAAATCTTCTCCCGGCCGAGCAGGTATTGCAGTTCAGTGTTTCTGGGACGGATGGAGACGGCGATTTGACGGCGTCACAGACGCTGAATATCCAATTGCTGGGTGGGAGCGCTGGCGACCCGATCTCGGGAACCAGTGCCGGCGATGCGATGTTGGGTACCTCGGCCGGTGAATCGATCACTGGCGGGGCAGGGGACGACATGATGGCGGGCGGCCTGGGTTCCGATACGTTCAAGTGGAGCCTGGGTGATCAAGGTACCGTCGGAACGCCGGCCGCTGATGTCATCAGGGACTTCAACCTTGCGCCGGTGGCATCCGGTGGTGACGCACTGGACTTGAAGGATTTGTTGAGCGGCGAGCATGCCAATGCGGGCAGCCTGGATGCGTACCTGGAC
>NZ_JBFUJO010000063.1:0-2316 GCF_056401355.1 Polaromonas sp. P4_F4
TTGACCGACTTAGGGGACTTTTTGACCGACTTAGGGGACTTTGGGGCGCAGCCACGGCGAGGCGTCGGTGATGCTCTCGTCAAAGTCGTGGCTGCTGCGCCATAGCCCAGCGGTGTCGGGTGCCACCAGCGCTTGCGGGTCGGCAGGGCCTGCAGAAGACGGTCGATCGACGGGGAGGCGCTTGACGCCATGCCGAGCTGCAGACCAAGCCAGCCAACCGGCTGGCTGCCTGACAACGGCGGCGGCGACGACAGTGTCCGGTATTGAGGGGGCTAGCACGGGGTTGGGCTACCGCTCCAAAACAGCCAAAAAACAGCCAAAAAGTAGCATCAAATATGGACCAAAGTCCAATAGACGGGCCGATGGCGCAGCCTTAATCTTCAGATCATCAGGATCGGTACCTGGGCTTGCGGGCCCGGGCTTCTTTTTTTCACCGGAGAGCATCATGGCCCAATTCGCTACCGTCGCCGCCATTACAGGAAATGGCACCGTTCTGGCTGTTGACGTGCAGGGCAAGACCCGCGCGCTGAAGGTCGGTGACGCCCTGCAAAAGGGCGAAACGGTACGCACCGTGGGCGACGTCCGCATCGAGCTCATCATGGAAGACGGCCACCATCTGGCGATTGCGCCCGCGCAAAGCGTGCGACTCGACGACAACGTGGCCGAGTCCGATCAGCGCCCCACGGCCCAGGACAGCGCGGTCACCACGCCGGCCACGGCAGACACCGTCATCCAGGCGCTCGAACGCGGGACCGACCTGAACCAGTCACTCGAAGCCACCGCGGCGGGTCTGGCCCCCGGCGGCGGCGTGGACGGCGGCAGCACCTTTGTGCAGCTGCTGCGCATCGCCGAGGGCGTGACCCCGCAAGACTACAACTACAACTTTGTCCCGCCTGAGCTGCTGCCGGATGTGCAGGTGATTCCCGAGCCGGCCGTGGAACCCGCGGTCAGCGTCGGCGTCACCGTGGGCACGCAGGTCGGTATCGGCGAGGGCGGCCCCGGCCTCATCACCGGCGACGTCATCCATGGAACGGTCTCGACGGCCGATGTGATCGAGGGCTCCAGCGGCGGCAGCAAGGCCGTCACCTTCCTGATTACCCTGGACAAGGTCTCCACGACCGATGTGACGGTCACCTACACCATCGTGCCAGGCACCGCGAGCAATCCGGCGGACTTTTTCGACGGCGCGGCCACCGGCACGGTCACCATTCCGGCCGGCTACATCGGCTTCTTCGTCACCGAGAACATTGTGGGCGACATCCTGGTCGAAGGCAACGAGACCTTCACCATTGTCCTGAGCAACCCGATCGGCGCCACCCTGATCAACGACACGGCCACCGTGACCATCATTGACGATGACCACGCACCGGTAGCGGTCGACGACAGCAACAGCCTGACCGAAGACCAGATCTCCGTCTCGGGCAACGTGCTGCCCAACGATACCGATGCAGACGGCCAGACCCTGTCCGTGGTCGGCCCCTCGATCACGGTGACCAACGCTTTCGGCACGCTGGTCATCGACAGCGCGACAGGCGCCTACACCTTCACGGTGAACGAAGCCACCCAGGCCGCCGCGCAGGCACTGGACGACGGCGAATCCATCAACATGGTCTTCCCCGATGTCTACCGGGTGACCGATGGCGCCAATCTGAGCAATCTGGCCGATGTGACCATCACCATCACCGGCACCAACGACGTGCCGACGATCAGCGTCGATCCCGGCAATGAAGGCGGCAACGACGTGGTGTACGAGGCTGGTCTGGCAATCGGTTCCAATGCCGCGGCCGGCAGCGAATTTGCCTCCGGCACCTTCACGGTATCGGATGCGGACGGCCTGGACGACATCCAGAGCGTCACCATCAACGGCGTCACCGTCGCGATCGGCAGCCTGGTGGGCCAGAGCTTCGCCGGTACCAACGGCACGCTGACGGTCACCGCCTACAGTGCAGGCGTCGCCAGCTACACCTATGAGCTGACCAGCCCGACCACGGATGCCGCCGGCACGGAGAGCGACGTCTTCACGCTGACCACCTCGGACGGCACGGGAACTTCCGCACCGGCAGCGATCACCATCGAGATCATTGACGATGTGCCGACGGCCTTCGCGAACAGCAACAGCGTGGCCGAAGGCGCTGTGGTGGGCGGCAACGTGCTGACGGACGGCACGGACGACGTGTTCGGCGCCGACGGCGCGGCAGCCGGTGGCGGCGTGGTGGGCGTGCGGGTGGCCGGAGGCGACACCACGACGGCGGTGCAGACGGGCGTGAACACGGTCATTGCCGGCAGCTTCGGCACGCTGACCCTGCAGGCCAACGG
>NZ_JBFUJO010000064.1:0-1792 GCF_056401355.1 Polaromonas sp. P4_F4
GATGATTTTAGTACTCGCGAACACATGATCAACGCAAGGTAAAAGAGCAAGGGGATGGCGCCAGTAATAGCATTATGTCTTGAACAAACGCCGAGAAATATTAGAAATATGGCAAGCAGCGATAAGAGAATAAACACCCATCTATTCATGACATGTCTCATGGAGGCGATAACCACAAAACCGGCCAGAAAAAAAGCCGCCATCAGCACGTCTTTCCAAATAACTGCCACGGTACCAAGCACCGAAGGAATAGTTAAATAAATAAGCAAGAATGCCGTCGTGTATCCTATTTTTTCTGTAAAAGTAAATACAATAAAAAAAATGGAAAAAAGTAGAAGAAATATCTGCGAAAAATGCATAGCAGAAGGATTGTCTGACACCAGGTCAACAGCACGCCAGACATAACTAACCATTGGCGGCCACATTGAGTCAGTTACTCCAATTCTTGCACTGCGAAGCGCATGCAAGGTGTCRTACGACATGAAGCCTGGATAGAATAATGCCGCGACCCCCATCGACACCAACAAGGGTATCGCCAATAAATAAACTCTTTCTGTCTCTACTCGCATTTTTGTCCAGCAATATTTTAATCCCGAGACCACCGGAAGGGTCAGGAAAGCACTAATTATGCAACATTGAGCTTTACAAGCTTAGTTGCTACTTGTTAATCAGTTGACTAAAAATGACATACTTACGAGTAGTTTCGGATTCGTCGAATCAGTCCCGAAATCCCCTCCCGCCTTAATAGTCCCATCATTGATTTAGCAACACGAAACCCGTAACTGGGCGAGAAAACTCCCCGTATAACCTGGCCAACCAGGGTTCTCTGTTTAATACCAGCGCCATTGGAACCCGGAAGACTACCTTGTGCGACTTCCGCCTTCCACCAACTCAGGAAACATGGCTCTACAACACTGTAAGGCTCAGGAAATGCCTTCTGAACATCTTGTCTTGCTTGGTAAATTCGCCGTGATTCACGCGGAATAGTTTCACCATTCTCGAATTGGCCGTAAAACCAGCCCTTGTAACGCGCATCACCTTGCCCCTCTGCAAGCAAATCCTTTCCGTACGTATCCCATAGTTCATGAGCAATCGACTGGTTGGAGGCATAGCGCATGAGCATGGCAGCGCCATTGCCGTTGTCATAGCTGGTGAAATGATAGAAGCGTAGCGGTGTACCCGCAACAAGGAATACTCCGGCATCGTCCTTGGAAAGACGACGATGAGCTATATTCCATGTCGCAACATTGCAGCCCCGATCTCTAACAATACCCAGACTGCTAAAAAAGGCTGGGGCCAGATCACACCAGCGCTGATCCGTAAAAAGACCACCTGGAATGTCATCACGACAGAAAAGTCGCAGACGTTCTGCCCACCAGCGGATAAAATCCAGTCCTTGACCAGAAGTTCTAGCTGCAAAAAAACCAAGATTATAAACGCCGTGTTTCAGCGCTGAAATTTCATTATCCTGAATCGCACCAATATCATGCTCAGCATCGAGCAGGTGCGGCGTCAGCAAAATCTCATGCTGATCAAGCATTGCCTCAAGCGAGCTCAATGAACTAAACAGCTTGATGTCCGGATCGATGTACATAATCTTGTCAACGTCCGGTCGTTGCGCAAGCAGCTCAGCTGCAGGCCCCTTCACCGCAGTGCAAAGCTCCACAACTGCATGACCAAAGGCCCAAGCCTTCCAGTTTAACAGCCCAAGTTGATCGATAGTGAGAACTTCATCGAATGGTTCCTGCTTTAGATCAAATCCAACTGGTAGGTCATCGGAATAGAGCAACAC
>NZ_JBFUJO010000065.1:0-1526 GCF_056401355.1 Polaromonas sp. P4_F4
GAATGGCACTTACTTTGGCTCATAGGCATGACCATGCCTCTGGACGTGTCGGCGAGCCTGGTCGCGGGGCACCTTCAACCAGGGGTAGGGTTTGGGCCTTCGTTTTCGCATTCGCGGCTCGATGCGTCCGGGTCGATGGCCGACCCTGCATTGTGCGATCAACGTGAATAGCCGCCCGCAATCCTTCGTGGCCGAGAGGCCTCGCGAGACCCACTCTGTCCACAGTTGCACCGTGTGCTTGAAGCTCAGGCCGCGCGGGTCTATCCCGGCATTGCAGGCGGCCTGCGCCATGAGCAGTCGGATCACGTTGTAAGCGAGCAGATGGACCCACAGCTGTTTTTCGTTCATCTGCGGCGTCTGACAGCTCAGTACATCCATGCCCGTGGTGGTCTTGAGGTTGCGCAGGTCGAGTTCGACGTTCCAGCGACGCGCGTACAGCGCCGAGAGGTCGCGCTTGGTGACCTGGCGATGGTTGAGCAGCGTGGTGACCAGCACCTGATGATCGACCTTGGCTTCGCGCAGCGTCAACTCATCGGGGAATTGCGCGTGCTGCTCGGGCGTCATCCACTCTGGACGGGCTGCTGGCTTGGGCCAGCGCACGATGTGGTCGCGTGTGCCCAGCGACTGGCCGCGCCGAAAGTCGGTGATTCGCGCTCCGTTCTGCTCGAACAGCACATCCACGCCCGCGGCCATCAGTGTGGCGATCAGGAAATAGTTGCAGTACAAGGCATCGGCGAGCATCACATCGCCGGGGCGAAAGCCTGCGAGCAGACGGCGTACCAGTCCGAGCTCGCCACTGCCTTTGCCGCTGTGCGGCCCTATCGCCGCATCCAGCGCCGCGCCGGTGGCCAGGCAAATCACCATGACCAGTCGCGCCAGCGGAAAGCCGACGCCGCTTGCCTGGGTGCTGGGCTGGGGATAGCACACCTGGTTCTCCTGGGTATCGGGCATCGACAGTCCGGTGCCATCCACCAGCTTGACCGCTCGCCCGCGCCACAGCCATGGCGCCAGAGCCTTCTGGCTGAGCAAGCGGCCTGTCTGGCGCGTGAGCGCACTGACCATCTCCAGCGGCAGCCGCTGGCGAGCCCGGCAATACCCGCCGGTGCGAACGCTGCACGGGCTCAGGCCATCGGCTGCGCGCTGCGCCGCCCAGCCGTTGACCGCCTTCTGGCACGAGCCATCGGCCTCCAGCACCTGGCGCATGAACATCGACAGCGCAACCGTTGGCGGATACAGCCGCTCGCGGTGCTCGGGCAGCAGCGCTTCGGTCGTCTCAAGCAACTCCGGACTCGTCAGAACGTTGAAGAATTCCACCGCCTGGGTCGATCTCGCCCGGCGTCCAATGCTGCTGCAACGTTGATGCAAGACGCTTTGGGCATTACGATCCATGGTGGCTGGCCTTTGGGAAGATGGTTTGGGTGCTTCGTAAACAACCATCCTATCGACCCTTTGGTCAGCCATCTCCCTTTGCTTTCAAGCACTTACGCACGTCGCCGAAGGCCAACCTGCCAAAGTAAGTGCCATTC
>NZ_JBFUJO010000066.1:0-1452 GCF_056401355.1 Polaromonas sp. P4_F4
CACCGGCGTCGACATCGCCAACGTCAAGATGAGCATGAACCCGTTTGACGAGATTGCCGTCGAAGAGGCGACCCGCCTGAAGGAAAAGGGCGTCGTGACCGAAGTCATCGCCGTGAGCTGCGGCGTGCTGCAGTGCCAGGAAACCCTGCGCACCGCCATGGCGATCGGCGCCGACCGCGCCATCCTGGTCGAGACCGCCGAAGAGCTGCAGCCGCTGGCCGTGGCCAAGCTGCTCAAGGCGCTGGTCGACAAGGAGCAGCCCCAACTGGTGATTCTGGGCAAGCAGGCGATTGATGACGATTGCAACCAGACCGGCCAGATGCTGGCGGCCCTGCTGGGCTGGCCGCAAGCCACCTTTGCCTCCAAGGTGGAAGTCGAAGGCGGTCAGGCCAAAGTGACCCGCGAAGTCGACGGCGGCCTGGAAACGCTGGCCCTCACGCTGCCCGCCATCATCACCACCGACCTGCGTTTGAACGAACCGCGCTATGTGACGCTGCCCAACATCATGAAGGCCAAGAAAAAGCAGCTGGACAACGTCAAGCCGGAAGACCTGGGTGTGGACGTCAAGCCACGCATCAAGACCCTCAAGGTCAGCGAGCCGCCCAAGCGCAGCGCCGGTGTCAAGGTGGCCGACGTGGCCGCCCTGGTGGACAAACTCAAAAACGAAGCGAAGGTGATCTAAATGACCGCACTTGTAATTGCCGAACACGACAACAACGCCATCAAACCCGCGACCCTCAACACCGTGACCGCCGCCGCCCAGTGTGGTGGCGAGGTGCATGTGCTGGTCGCCGGCAAGGGTGCCGAAGCTGCAGCCCAGGCCGCCTCCAAAATAGCCGGTGTGGCCAAAGTCATCCACGTCGATGGCGTGCACTTTGAGCACGGCCTGGCTGAAAACATGGCCGCGCAGGTGGTCGCCATCGCCGGCAGTTATTCGCACATCCTGTTTCCGGCCACGGCATCGGGCAAAAACATCGCCCCGCGCGTGGCCGCCACGCTGGACGTTGGCCAGATCTCCGACATCACCAAGGTCGATGCGGTGGATACCTTTGAGCGCCCCATCTATGCCGGCAACGCGATTGCCATTGTGCAGAGCCTGGATGCCACCAAAGTCATCACTGTGCGCACCACGGGCTTCGATGCGGCAGCGGCCACGGGCGGCTCGGCTGCCGTGGAAACGCTGGCCGGCGTGGCCGACAGCGGCAAATCGTCGTTTGTCGGCTCCGAGATTGCCAAGAGCGACCGCCCCGAGCTGACCGCCGCCAAGATCATCGTGTCGGGCGGCCGTGCGCTCGGTTCTGCCGAGAAGTTCAACGAAGTCATGCTGCCGCTGGCTGACAAGCTGGGCGCCGCCCTGGGCGCCTCGCGTGCCGCGGTCGACGCGGGCTATGCCCCCAACGACTGGCAAGTGGGCCAGACCGGCAAGATCGTGGCGCCGCAGTTGTACATCGC
>NZ_JBFUJO010000067.1:0-1290 GCF_056401355.1 Polaromonas sp. P4_F4
TGTATGGACAGGAGACATGGGAAACAGGTGTTCGGAGACATAGGAAACACTTTGCCCGGTTAGTTGGAATCGAGGATGGTGTTCATGTTGATGCGCATGAAGTGATGATGGCAGAAGAAAGCATCGAAGCAACCATCGGCCCGGGGATCTGCCCTGAACGCGATGGGCAGTCGGTGCAGCGCAGTGGAGACCCTGAGCTTGACACCCTGAAACGCGACAGCACCATTCCAGCCCACGACCCGCACGATGTCGTCTGGGCCGTATTCGATGGCAGCGAGCTGCCCGGCATAGGCCCTGGGACTGCTGCGGTAGCGCTCGATCGGCGTGCGCAGGCCCAGTGCGTGATGCGGCCGCTCGCAGTTGTAAACGCCGCGCCAGTGCTCGAAAGCGTTTTGGGCCTGGGCCAGGTCGGCAAAGCTGCGCCCGGCCAGTACCTCGGCTTTGAGCGAGCGGTGAAAGCGCTCAATCTTGCCATTGGTCTGCGGGTGGTAGGGCGCGCTGTGGCTGACCTGGATGCCCTGGCGGATGAGCCACACGCTCAACTCGCTCAGGCCGTGCGCGGCCTGGCTCGGAGTGCCCCAAGGTCCACCGTTGTCGGCATTGATGCGCAGCGGCAGCCCGTAGCGCTCGAACACGGCTGTCAGGTGCTCCCGCACGCTGGGCGTATCCGGGCGTGCGCAGGCCTGCAGCGCCAGGTTGAAGCGCGAGTGATCGTCCAGCACGGTCAGCGGATGGCACTTGCCGCCGGCCGTCTCGAAGTAACCCTTGAAGTCGATCTGCCACAGGGCATTGGGCTCGGGGTGCTCGAAGCGCTGCCAGTGCTGGGCCGCCACGCTGGCAGCCGGCGTAATCAGGCCGTGGCGGTGCAAGATGGCTGTGACCGTGGCCGCGGACGGCACGTCCCGGTGCCCCAACTCGACAAGGCGCCGCGCGAGCTTGCGCCCGCCCCAGGCCGGATGAGCGTGCCGCAGCTCGAGCAAAGCGGTCTCCATCGCGGCCGGAGTGCGCAGCGGGCTGACATGTGGGCGACGCGAGCGGGCTTTGAAAGCGCCATCGCCTTCCTGGGCGTAACGCGCCAGCAGTGCATATGCGGCCTTCGCGCCAATGCCAAAGCGCCGACACAGCTCGCGCCGGTTGGCGCCTTCTTGCAAGGCCAGTGCCACGAATTCGCGTTTGATGTCCATCAGGTCTCTCGGTTGCCAAGGCATGCCCTTCTCCTTGCGCCAATGGCGCTGAAGAAGTGTTTCCTATGTCTCCGAACACCTGTTGCGTATGTGCCCAGTCCATACA
>NZ_JBFUJO010000068.1:0-1276 GCF_056401355.1 Polaromonas sp. P4_F4
GCTGTATGGACCGGACACATGGTGGACAGGTGTGCGGAGACATGGTTGACGGTTTGAATTAATCCACAACCGGCTGTCGCAAGTCAATTTCCAGGCAGTGGTGGTGTGCGAAATAGACATCGAACACGCCGTCCTCCCCCTCCCGCACACGCACTGCGACGGCCTGCCTGTGCAACGCACTGGACAGCTTGTAGGTATTGCCGCGAAACCTCAACTCCCCGAACCAGCCCACCTGTCTGACCTGGTCGTCCGGCGCGTATTGCGGGTGTGGCACCACTGCAGGAAAGCGTCTCGGGCTGTGCCTGTAGCGGCTGGCCGGCACAGCCATCTGCAACGCTTCATGGGGGCGCTCGTGGTTATAGACCCCGCGCCAGTGGTCCAGCGCTGCCTGTACCCGCTCAAAGCTCTCGAAGGTGCGGCCGTTGAGCACTTCCGCCTTGAGGGAGCGGTGAAACCGTTCGTCCTTGCCGTTGGTCTGCGGGTGGTACGGACGGCTGTGGCTCACCCGGATACCGAGTCTGACCAGCCACACGCCCAGGTCCGTCAACTGCCCGGGCGAGCGCGGCGCGCCCCACGGTGCGCCATTGTCAAAGTTGATCTGCCCTGGTAGCCCGTACAGCTCGAAGGCGCGCCTCATCTGCACCTGCACCGTGTGCGTATCGGTCTGCCCGCAGGCGTGCAGCGCTACGTTAAAGCGCGAGTGGTCGTCCAGCATCGTCAGCGGCGAGCAGCGTCCCTGCGGGATGTCGAAATGGCCCTTGAAATCTGCTTGCCACAGCGCATTGGGCTCTTCGCGTTCAAAGCGTTGCCAATGTGCTGCCGCCTGGCTGGCTTCGGGGGTGATGAGTCCGTGACGGTGCAGGATGGACGTCACGGTGCTGGGCGCCACTTGGGCCAAGTCCAGATCGCGCAACCGCCGGCTGATCTTGCGCCCGCCCCAAGCCGGGTGCTCGCGGCGCAGGGCCAGCACGGACCCCTCGATCAAGGCGGGCGACGCGCCCGGACTGCTCAGCGGCCTGCGCGAGCGCTCTGCAAGCCCGGCTCCGCCTTCGGTGGCATAGCGCTGCAGCCATTTGTAGCCCGTCTGCGGGCTGATCCCGAAGCGCCGGCACAGCTCACGGCGATTCGCTCCATCTTTCGTAGCCAGTGCGACAAATTCCTGTTTCAGACTCATGGTGTCTTGTGCTTTCCAAGGCATGGTGATCCTCCGGCAAATTCGCCGGAAAGTGTCCACCATGTCCCCGCACACCTGTCACCTATGTCCCCGGTCTATACA
>NZ_JBFUJO010000069.1:0-614 GCF_056401355.1 Polaromonas sp. P4_F4
TGATGGCAAAGCGGTCGGACCGTGGGTCGGTAAAGCTGGTGCGGTGCTTGGACACGCCTGGGGCGAAGTCCTTTACCGAGATAAGCCCCGACTTCGCGAATCACCATAGGGGCCAGCAAGGCGAGGGTTCTGAAAGCCGCTTTGCAACGAAAAGGCCGGATATAAGCAAGCAGTCAATCCGCCCGGCCAGAACTTCCAATCAGCACTTGCCTCACGGAAGGCGTCCATATAAGCACCGCAGGCTGCCCGTAGCGAAGCGAAGGGACGCAGACAGCAGGGTCGCCTTTTGGTATTCGCGTAACTTCGCTTTGCGAAGTGAGCGAATCCCCACTGCGTGAACTTTTGCTTACTTTTATTTTGGCGAAGTGTATAGACCGGGGACATAGGTGACAGGTGTGCGGGGACATGGTGGACACTTTCCGGCGAATTTGCCGGAGGATCACCATGCCTTGGAAAGCACAAGACACCATGAGTCTGAAACAGGAATTTGTCGCACTGGCTACGAAAGATGGAGCGAATCGCCGTGAGCTGTGCCGGCGCTTCGGGATCAGCCCGCAGACGGGCTACAAATGGCTGCAGCGCTATGCCACCGAAGGCGGAGCCGGGCTTGCAGA
>NZ_JBFUJO010000070.1:0-612 GCF_056401355.1 Polaromonas sp. P4_F4
CCAGAGCTCCAACGGCGACATCGCCTGGAGCGGCGGCACGCTGGCTGCGGGCGTGGCCTCGGCGCTGGTGGCCGGCTTCTCGGTCGACCAGGACAGCTGGGACTACAGCGCCAGCCAGAACCTGGACTTCCTGCGCGCCGGTGAAACCATCACCTTCTCGTACAACGTGGTGGCCACCGACGACTCGGGGGCGGGCAACGCCGCCTCGGCGGCCACGACGGTGACGATCACCATCACCGGCAGCAACGACCAGCCGACGCTGACGATCGGCGACACGGCCGGCGCGATGAACGAAGGCAACGGAGCGGCCCTGCTCACCGACAGCGGCGCGCTGAGCTTCGCCGATGTGGACGCCAACGATGTGGTCACGGTCAGCCAGAGCTCCAACGGCGACATCGCCTGGAGCGGCGGCACGCTGGCTGCGGGCGTGGCCTCGGCGCTGGTGGCCGGCTTCTCGGTCGACCAGGACAGCTGGGACTACAGCGCCAGCCAGAACCTGGACTTCCTGCGCGCCGGTGAAACCATCACCTTCTCGTACAACGTGGTGGCCACCGACGACTCGGGGGCGGGCAACGCCGCCTCGGCGGCCACGACGGTGACGATCACCATCAC
>NZ_JBFUJO010000071.1:0-568 GCF_056401355.1 Polaromonas sp. P4_F4
CAGAAGGACTTCGAACCGGTGGGGACGCTGGGCTTTTTCGACCTTGCCGTGCTGACGACCACCGACAGCCGCTTCAAGAGCATGAAGGACTTGCTCGCGTACGCCAAGGCGAACCCAGGCAAGCTGAACGTGGCCACCATCAACGTCGGCAGCACGCAGCATCTCTCTGCGGAATTGCTGAAGACGAGCGCGGGTGTGGATTTTCAGGTCGTACCCTTCAATGGTTCGCCTGCGGTGCTCACCGCGTTGCGCGGCGGGCAGGTCGATGCGGCGGTGGAGATCCTGGGTCCCATGCTTTCCCAGATCTCCGCGAAGGCGGTGCGGCCGCTGGCCGTGATGGGGGCGCAGCGAGCGTCAGCCTTGCCCGATGTGCCGACGATGGCGCAGAGCGGCGTGCCTGGTTTCGACGTCGCCTCCTGGAATGCGCTGGCGGCGCCAGCGCGCACGCCGCCGCAGGTGATCGCCATGCTCAATCGGGAAGTGAACAAGGTCCTTGCCGATCCCGGTGTGCGCAAACAGCTCGCTGGGCTGAATGTCACGCCCCGAGGAGGCACGCCCGAGCAGCTGC
>NZ_JBFUJO010000072.1:0-549 GCF_056401355.1 Polaromonas sp. P4_F4
TTGAAAGCGCCATCGCCTTCCTGGGCGTAACGCGCCAGCAGTGCATATGCGGCCTTCGCGCCAATGCCAAAGCGCCGACACAGCTCGCGCCGGTTGGCGCCTTCTTGCAAGGCCAGTGCCACGAATTCGCGTTTGATGTCCATCAGGTCTCTCGGTTGCCAAGGCATGCCCTTCTCCTTGCGCCAATGGCGCTGAAGAAGTGTTTCCTATGTCTCCGAACACCTGTTGCGTATGTGCCCAGTCCATACACTTCGCCAAAGAAACCTAAGGAAAAGAAAGGCGACCCGCAGTCTGGGTCCTTGCGCTTCGCTCCAGGCAACCTGCGCTGCTCGATTACGGCGGGGGTCCGCAGAACTCGCCTGCGGCTCAAACAACTGCGGCCCTGATCCCGCCTCCATCTGCGCTGCTCGGCCCAGCCACACGGGTGGGGAGCGGATAGCAATACAAAATACACAAATACCAAGACCACAAGGACACGCCATGGCGTGTCCTTGCTTGTCTTCGGTGTCCGGTTTGTGGTTTTTGGCTGTTTTTCTTCAACCCCTTCTG
>NZ_JBFUJO010000073.1:0-525 GCF_056401355.1 Polaromonas sp. P4_F4
CAGCAGCGCCTTCGGTCACGCTGTTGCTGTTCGAGAAGGCTGTCGGCACATCGTCCACGATGTCCACGGTGATGGTGCTGGTCACCGTGTTGCCGTTGGCATCCGTCGCCTGGTAGGTGAAGGTGTCGCGGTTGTTCTCGGTGTTGGTGCCGTTGTTGGCGTCCGGGCTGGTGTCAAAGCGCTGCGTCAGCGTGTAGCTGTAGCTGCCGTCCGCGTTGAGCGTCAGCGTGCCGAAGCTGCCTGCGGCCGGACTCGTCAGCGCGTAGCTGTAGCCGCCGGCGCCGCCGCTGACGTTGCCTACCAGCGTGCCGGTCGCCGTCTCGGCCGTGCTCGACGGGTTGCTGCCCGTGGCCAGCGCCGCTTCGTTGACCGTGATGTCGTCGTTGCTTGCCGCCAGGCCGCTGTCGGTCAGCGTGATCGTCAGTGTCGTCGTGCTCAGGTCGCCGTCGCCGTCCTTGATGGTGTACACAAAGGTGTCGGTCGCGCCAGCCGGCGGCACCACGTTCGGGCTGCCGTCGTAGCTGT
>NZ_JBFUJO010000074.1:0-520 GCF_056401355.1 Polaromonas sp. P4_F4
TCATCATCAATCATCATCAACTCCATGGGCGGCGTACCGGCGGCGGTGCAAACCGGCCTGAACGATGTCTCGCGTGCCTGTTTGGTCGTTGCCATTGCGGCGCTGGGCGTGAAGACTTCATTCAGGCAACTGGCCCGCGCCGGCTGGCGCCCCTTTGTGCTGCTGCTGGTCGAAACGCTGTGGATGGCCGCATTTGTTCTGGCCGCCATCCTGTTGCGCCACTGAAAACGATGGCCTGCCCCGGTTTTTTCACGCACACCCTCATCGACAAGCCGTATTAAGGCGAATGGCACTTACTTTGGCAGGTTGGCCTTCGGCGACGTGCGTAAGTGCTTGAAAGCAAAGGGAGATGGCTGACCAAAGGGTCGATAGGATGGTTGTTTACGAAGCACCCAAACCATCTTCCCAAAGGCCAGCCACCATGGATCGTAATGCCCAAAGCGTCTTGCATCAACGTTGCAGCAGCATTGGACGCCGGGCGAGATCGACCCAGGCGGTGGAATTCTTCAACGTTCTGACG